>JAZRXF010000105.1:0-34253 GCA_045600085.1 Lachnospiraceae bacterium | reverse complement strand
GAAGCTTTTCTTACAGGGTCAGATTGTAAATGTTAACTCTGAAATTACCTTTGAAGAAGCAGAAAACATAGCTATTGAATATGAAATCATCTGTGAAAAGGAAGTTAAGGTAGACGTTATCGAGGAGCTTCTTAAGGAAGAAGAGGAAGATACCGCAAACATGAAGGAAAGACCTCCTGTTGTCTGCGTAATGGGTCACGTTGACCATGGTAAGACTTCACTTCTTGATGCAATAAGAAAGACCAATGTTACAGACCGTGAAGCAGGTGGTATTACACAGGCAATCGGTGCTTATACTGTAAAGGTTAATGACAGAAAGATTACTTTCCTTGATACACCTGGACATGAAGCATTCACATCAATGCGTATGCGTGGTGCTAACTCAACTGATATCGCTATCCTTGTAGTAGCAGCAGATGATGGTGTTATGCCACAGACTATAGAGGCTATTAACCATGCTAAGGCAGCTGGAATCGAAATTATCGTAGCTGTTAACAAGATTGATAAGCCAGGTGCTAATATTGATAGAGTTAAGCAAGAGCTTACAGAGTATGAGCTCGTTGCAGAAGACTGGGGTGGTCAGACAATCTTTGCCCCTGTTTCAGCTAAGACGGGAGAGGGTATAGAAGATCTTCTCGAAATGATTCTTCTTACAGCGGATGTTCTTGATCTTAAGTCTAACCCTAATCGTAAGGCTAGAGGTCTTGTTATCGAGGCTGAGCTTGATAAGGGACGTGGTCCTGTTGCAACAGTACTTGTTCAGAAGGGTACTCTTCAGGTTGGTGACTTTATCTCAGCTGGTGCTGCATCAGGTAAGGTAAGAGCCATGGTTGATGATAAGGGTAGAAGAGTTAAGGAAGCAGGCCCATCTACACCAGTAGAGATTCTTGGTCTTAATGATGTACCTAACGCAGGTGAAATCTTCATCTGTCACGATAACGATAAGCAGGCTAAGAGCTACGCTGAAACATTCATTGCTCAGAATAAGGCTAAGCTCCTTGAAGAGACAAAGAGCAAGATGAGTCTTGATGATCTTTACTCTAAGATTCAGGAGGGTAACCTCAAGGAACTTAATATTATTATTAAGGCTGATGTTCAGGGTTCAGTAGAGGCTGTTAAGCAGTCACTTATGAAGCTTTCTAATGATGAAGTAGTAGTTAAGGTTATCCATGGTGGCGTTGGTGCTATCAACGAGTCCGATGTTGTACTTGCTAGTGCATCACAGGCTATCATCATTGGATTTAACGTAAGACCTGATACTATGGCTAAGTCTACAGCAGAGCGTGAAGGCGTAGATGTAAGATTATATAAGGTAATCTATCAGGCAATCGAGGAAATGGAAGCAGCTATGAAGGGTATGCTCGATGCTGTATATGAAGAGAAGGTAATTGGTCATGCCGAAGTACAGCAGATCTTCAAGGCATCAGCAATTGGTAATATCGCTGGTTCAAGAGTTATGGATGGTATGATCCAGAGAGATTGTAAGGTTCGTATTACTCGTGAAGGCGAGCTTATCTTTGAGGGTGAGCTTAAGTCACTTAAGAGATTCAAGGATGATGTTAAGGAAGTTAAAGAAGGCTTTGAGTGTGGTCTTGTATTCGAAGACTTTGACCAGATGCAGGAGCATGATATGGTAGAAGCTTACATCATGGTTGAAGTTCCTAGAGATTAATTTCTAGTATAAAGAAAGGCATATTAATGCGTAAAAATAGTGTAAAAAACACAAGAATTAATTCAGAAGTACATAAGATATTAGCTGAACTTATAAGAAGCGAGGTCAAGGATCCAAGAATCCCTGACTTCACTTCTGTAACAGATGTAGAAGTTGCTCCAGACCTTAAGACATGTAAGGTATGGGTAAGTATGCTTGGTAATGATGAAGCGAAGCAGGATGGCCTTAAGGGGTTAAAGAACGCCGAGGGATATATGCGTAGTCAACTTGCCAAGAAGCTTAACCTTCGTAATACGCCAGAGCTTCGTTTTATCCTTGATACTTCTATAGAGTATGGTAATCATATGTCAAAGCTTATTGCTGAGGCCAATAAGAATATTAGTGAATAAAATATGCTTAATATATTTGAACAAGTACAAAACGCAAAAGTAATAGGTATTACAGCGCATATTCGTCCTGATGGTGATGCAATAGGATCGACACTTGGTATGTATCTGTATTTAAAGAAGAGACTGCCAGGAAGTGATATTAAGGTGTATCTTGATCCAGTTGATGACAGCTTTGCTATGATGCCAGCAGTAGCAGACATTATAAGCAGTCCAGATGATAGTAAGGTATTCGATGCTTTTATTATTATTGACTGTGACAGAGAGCGTACAGGTGATTATAGAGTTATGGCTGACAGAGCGGTAACTGTGATTAATATCGATCACCATATTAGCAACAAGGATGGTAGTGGTGACATTAATTATGTGGTACCACATGCAAGCTCTGCATCGGAACTGGTATTTAATACTATGGATAAGGAGTATATTGACTCGGATATAGCAAGTCTTCTTTATATGGGAATTGCTCACGACACTGGAGTATTCAGGTTCAATAATACGAAGCCTGATACACTTAGATGCGTGGCAGATCTTCTGGAATATAAGTTTGATGCCAGCAATATACTTGATGTTACATTCTTTGAGAAGACGCTTAAGCAAAATAAGATTCAGGGTGAGATAGTACTTGCCAGCAGACTATACTGTGATGGAAAGCTAATTGTGGGAGTGGCGACCGAAGATATTATAGAGAAGTACGCTGCTACAAAATATGATTTTGATGGTGTAGTTAATCAGCTATTATTAACCAAGGGTGTTGAGACAGCTATATTTATGTATCCAAAGAGTGAGGGAGTTTATAAACTTAGTCTTCGTTCTTGTACAGATACTGTGGATGTATCGGCTGTTACCATGAAAATAGGTGGTGGTGGTCATGTCAGAGCAGCAGGTGCCGATTTTGCTGGTACTTGGCAGGAAGCTGAGAAGACACTGGTTGATATGATTTCGCCAATATTTAATAAATAATATGTATAACGGACTTATAAGTGTCTATAAGGAAGCGGATTATACATCATTTGATGTAGTAGCTTGTCTTAGGGGCATATTGAAACAAAAGAAAATAGGACATACAGGCACCCTTGACCCGAAGGCCGAGGGTGTTCTTTTAGTATGCCTTGGCAATGGTACCAAGCTTGTGGATATGCTTGAGGACAGAAGCAAGGAGTATGAGTGTAAAATGCTTCTTGGTACTACAACTGATACGGAAGATACGACAGGTAAAGTGCTTACTAATGTGCCAGTTAATGAAGGCAGCTACTCTGAAAAGGATATTACAGATGTAATTATGTCCTTTGAAGGCGGTTATGATCAAATTCCTCCAATGTACAGTGCACTTAAGGTTGGCGGGAAAAAGCTATACGAGCTTGCAAGAGAAGGTAAGGAAATAGAGCGTAAACCAAGACCAGTTGTGCTTAGTAATATTGTTATTAAATCCATTGAACTGCCATATGTAACTTTTTCAGTTAGTTGTAGTAAAGGAACTTATATACGTTCACTATGCCGCGATATAGGCGAAAAGCTTGGGTGCGGAGCGTGTATGGAATATCTTCTTAGAACTAGGGTAGGTGCATTCAATCTTGATAGTGCTATGAAACTGGATGAGATAAGGAAAATCATGGAAGCGGGAGATATTGACTCTCATATTTTCCCAGTTGAAAAGGTATTTGAAGAACTTCCAGCAAGGACAGTAAGTATAGAAGCCAAGAAGAAGATAGACAATGGCAATCCGCTTGAATTAACAGATTTCACAGAGTCAGTTGATATCAATACAAGCAGACGATACCGTATTCATAATGTGGAGGATAAGTTTGTGGCTGTATATAGCTACAATGAAGAAAAAGGACTTCTTAGTCCTGAAAAAATGTTTATGTCGTAGTAAATGCGAAGATAGGATAGTTTGATGAGGATTATTGATAATCTTGACAACTTATATATAAATGAGCGAACAGCGGTGGCAATTGGTAAGTTTGATGGAGTTCATCTCGGACATAGAGCACTTATAGATGAACTTTTGGAAGCCAAGAAGAAGCAGGGGCTTGCAACTGTTATTTTTACTTTTAGTCCAAGCCCGGCTGAATTTTTCGGGCAGTCTGACAATAAACAGATTATGACATTAGAAGAGAAGAGATATCTTCTTGAGAAGCTTGGAATAGATTATCTGGTAGAATTTCCATTTAATAAAGAGACTGCTGGTACTGAGCCTCATATTTTTGTGGAAGATATACTGGTTAACAAGCTAAGCAGTGCTCTTATTGTAGCAGGAGATGACCTGTCATTTGGACGTAAGGGACTGGGCAATATTAAGACTCTTGAGATGTACAAAAATCAGTACAGGTATGAAGTTAAAGAGATAGGTAAAATTTGTCTTGATGGAGAGATTATTTCATCGACAGAGATTAGAAGATTAATTTCTATAAATGATATAGACAGAGCAGGAAAAATGCTTGGTAATCCTTATTTTATAAAGGGGCCTATTATATCTGGTAACAGAATAGGAAGAACAATAGGATTTCCAACAATTAACGTGGCAATAGATGAGAAAAAGGTACTTCCTAAGTTTGGAGTGTATTTTTCTGAGGTTGAAATAGATGGGATTAAATACTATGGTATCAGCAATATTGGTGTGAAACCAACCATAGCAGGTGACAATGCAGTATCTATTGAAACATATATATATGACTTTGATCAGGATGTGTATGGCAAGGATGCAATTGTATCATTGGTGGCTTTTAGACGAAAAGAGCAGAAATTCGATGGCATTGATGCTTTGAAAAAACAGCTTGATAGTGATATTGCGGCAGGAAGAGCGCATTTTCATATATAATGCAATTGTCATTAATTAACAAATTATTATTGGCGTATGCTTGACATAAGCATTAATTCGACGAATTATAATTATTTGTGCATTTTTCCTTGAGCGACATATCGGTTTTAGCTAAAATTAATAAAGTAGATTGGTTTTCCTTTATTTTAGAGGTGTTATATGAACGCAAGTAATATTCTGGCGCTTATGGGTGGACTTGGTTTGTTCCTTCTTGGAATGAATCAGATGAGTGATGGTATTGAAAAGGCTGCAGGTGCGAAGCTCCGTGGCATTCTAGAGGCATTTACTAAAAACAGATTACTCGGAATGATAGTCGGTGTTGTTTTTACTGGTATTATCCAGTCATCTTCGGCATGTACAGCCATGGTTGTATCATTTGTTAACTCAGGCCTTATGAACCTCTATCAGGCGGCTGGTGTTATTTTTGGTGCCAATATCGGTACTACAATCACATCCCAGCTTGTTTCTTTTAATTTATCGCAGTATGCACCAGCATTTCTTTTTGGCGGTGTAGTAGTTTCCATGTTTTGTAAAAATGAGACTGTAAAGAAGATAGGTGATGTTATCCTAGGATTCGGTGTTCTTTTCATGGGTATCAAGACTATGTCAGGAGCAATGGGCTCTCTTAATGATAGCGGTCAGATAACAGAAGTACTTCAGGGACTTCGTAATCCTATAGTTGCTATTATTACAGGTACTGTTATTACAGCAATAGTTCAGAGTTCGTCAGTTACTGTATCAATAGTTCTTCTTATGGCTCAGCAGGGATTATTTTATGATTCTAATATTTGTTTATACATAATTCTTGGATGTAATATTGGTGCATGTACAACAGCGCTTATTGCGTCTCTTGCGGGAAAGAAGGATGCGAAGCGTGCAGCTATGATTCATCTTTTATTTAATATTATAGGTACAATCCTTATGTTCATAGCTCTTCAGATTGCTATGGGACCTATATCGTCAGCAATACATTCAATTTCAACTGATGATGGTCGATTTGTGGCTAATGCACATACTATATTCAAGGTAGTACAGGTACTAGTACTTCTTCCATTCTCAGGATTGATTGTTAAGCTCACATATCTTGTTGTACCAGGTTCTGACAAGAAGGTTGGATATCAGGATGCTTTCCAGCTTAAATATATCGGTGAGAAGGTTCTTTTCAATCCATCAACAGCAGTTATTGATGGTGTGAAGGAACTTGAACGTATGGCTTCACTTGCGAGTGATAACCTTAACCGTGCCATGAATGTTCTTATTACTCTTGATGAGGAAGAAATGGAGCATGTGTATGAGACAGAGAAGAACATTAACTTTTTGAATAAGTCTATTACTCATTATCTTGTTAAGATCAATCAGTCAACACTTCCTATAGAGGACCTTCAAGGTATTGGTGCATTATTCCATGTGGCCAATGATATAGAGCGTATTGGTGATCATGCTGAGAATATTGCTGATATGGCTAAGCGTAGAAAAGAGTTGGAGGTTTCATTTAGTAAGGAAGCTAGTATTGAACTTACTAAGATGCTAGAGCTTGTTAACTCAATGGTTGAAAAAGCTGTAAAGTATATGCTTAATGAAGATGACGCCATAGTTGATGAAGTTATTGAGCTTGAGGCCAAGGTTGATATGATGGAGAAACAGCTTCAGCAGCAGCACATTGATAGACTTACTAGACAAGAATGCACAGCTGAGGCAGGTATGATTTTCTCGGATGTTATTTCAGGACTTGAGCGAGTTGGCGATCATGCTAACAATATTGTTAAGTATCTTAAGAGAAGAGATGCTATGTAATTATTTCTATTTTGATTAACTAAGCATGGTAGGGAACTGCCATGCTTTTTCTTTATTTAGTTCTTTTCAAATTCGCTTTCATATGTTAGAATTCACGTAGTTAATCTATTTTAGACAAATTTAAAAATCTTATTATTTTTTCAAAAAATGTATCCCATGTTAATTAATAATATTTGATGTGCGAATATCAAGCTAGTCAATTTTAGTTAAATAGGAAAGGAAATTTTATATGGTTGATTTAGCCGTAATGAAGGAAAGATACGAGTCTATATCCCTTGCTAATCTTAAGGATATGGCTAAGTTTCGTGGTATCAAGCTCACTGCAGGTATGAAGAAAGCTGATATTATTGCAGCTATGCTTGAAAAAGATGCAGAGGAAAACAGAGAAGAAGCTGCAGGACTTAAAAAGGAAACTGCTAAACCAGTTAAAAAGGTAGTAGTTACAACTGATGATAAGCCAGTAAAAAAAAGCACTAAGAGCGCCGACAAAAAGGTAAAGGGCGAGTCAGTTAAGAATTCAGCGCCTAAGAGCGAAAAGTCAAAAGAAGCCATGGGCAAAGGAGAATCAGTTAATGCTGAGCCTGAAAAAGCTACTGACAAAGCTGCTGACAAGGCTAACATTGAGGCTACAGTAACTGCTGACAAGGATGCAAAGGAGCAAGCTAAGGCAAGTGAAGCTACCGAGGTGGCTCCAAAGAAGGAAGAACCAGAATTTAATTCGGAGCTTGATAGTGGAAAGACTGCTAGTGGTATCTTAGAGGTTATGTCTGATGGCTATGGTTTCATTAGATGTGAGAACTTCCTTCCTGGTGACAATGATGTATACGTGGCTCCTGGACAGATAAGAAAATACAGCCTTCGTACAGGTGATATATTAGAGGGACGTCTTAAGGTAAAGGGCGAGAAGGAAAAGTTTGCAGCGCTTCTTTATATCAATTCTGTTAATGGTATGACACCTGAGCAGAGCATGAAGAGATTCCAGTTTGAAAACATGACTCCTATATTCCCTAATAACAGGATTAAGCTATCAATACCTGGGGCTCCAGTTTCAATGCGTATTATGGATTTACTTTGCCCAGTTGGTAAGGGACAGCGTGGAATGATTGTATCACCACCTAAGGCGGGTAAAACTACTCTTCTTAAGAGCGTTGCCAAGTCAGTTAAGGTATCTAACCCAGATATGCATATGATTATTCTTCTTATTGATGAACGTCCAGAGGAAGTAACAGATATCAGAGAAGAGGTTATGGGTGACAATGTAGAAGTTATTTACTCTACATTTGATGAAACTGCTGAGCATCACAAGCGTGTTGCAGAGATGGTTATAGAAAGAGCAAGAAGACTTGTTGAATATAACAAGGATGTAATAATACTACTTGACTCTATTACACGTCTTACAAGAGCATACAATCAGGTTGTTCCACCATCAGGTAGAACTTTATCAGGTGGTCTTGACCCAGCAGCACTTCATATGCCTAAGCGTTTCTTTGGCGCAGCTAGAAATATGCGTGAGGGTGGATCGCTTACTATACTTGCAACAGCCCTTGTTGAAACTGGTAGCAAGATGGATGATGTAGTGTACGAGGAATTCAAAGGTACAGGTAATATGGAAATCGTTCTTGACAGAAAGCTTTCTGAGCGACGTGTATTCCCTGCAATTGATATTCCTAAGTCAGGAACAAGAAGAGATGATCTTCTTCTTACTCCAGAGGAGCTTACAGCTATTAATATGATTAGAAGATCATTCAATGATATGCAGGCAGGTGATTCAGTGGATAGAGTTCTTGATATGTTCGCTAAGACAAGAACTAACGCTGAGTTTGTTGATTTGGCTATGAAGATGAGATTCTAAGAATAAATATATGATTATATAGAGGTAATAAAAATGCATAGTTCAAGAATACAGTTAGAAAGATGTTTTCTTTGTTCTATAGATTCAGCAAAATCCTTCGTGGATTACAATGAGTACATAATGGATCTTGATGGCGAGATGTGTCAGTATATGCTACAGATATTCGCTAGGAATTTTGATAATACTACGGCTAAAAAATCATTTTTTAAGGAGGACTCGTTTATTGCACAGATTCTTCCTGAGAATGTGGAGGGATTTGATGCTTTTGTAGATGTTGTTGCAGATGAGATTCATACACTAGTGCAGGATGCAGTCGATCTTCCATCAGGAAGTGGCTTGTTTATATGGGCTACAGTGGAAGAACAGCCTATCATTGCATTTTTTAAGCTTAACTATAAGAATAATTTTTCTTGTTTAGTAGACGATGATAAGCAGGTAAAATGGCAGAAAACATATAAGCTTTTACCCAATATATCAAGTAAGGATTATGATTATTTTTTTATCAATATTCTTGATAAGAAAGTATGGATGTCAGATACAAGATGTCATGTCGATAATGAATCTATTAATTATATGGCAGATAGAATACTTCAGCTTGAGAAGGCATTATCAAAATCCGAGAAAGAAACAGTTAAGGTAATTGAAACAGCTGCGCTTGATACTATTAAGGAGTGTTACAAGGAAGAGGCTCCAAAGAAAGTGTTTGAATACAGAAGCCGAGTTGCTGATGATGCTTTAGATGATGGTATTATCTCTCCAGTAACACTGCAGCAGACTGTCTTTGCTGACAATGAAGAGGCTAAGTCACTGTATAAAGAGAAACTGAAGGAACTTGAAATAGAAGAAAAGCCAGTAGCTATAAGCAAAAAGACTACGAGACAGCTTCAAAAAAAGCAGAAGATTGTTACTGAGAGTGGTATTGAGATTTTAGTACCTATAGAGTACCTTGATGATGAAAGCGTATTCCAGTATCAACAGTATGAGAGTGGCAAGGTATCAATTGTAATAAATGATGTCTGTGATAGGGCAAAATTGTAAAAAAACATCATATTTCTTTGTTAATATTATTCAAAAATTGATAGACGGTTTTAGCTATTAAGTATATAATAGCGTAGTTGAATTTATATTTTGGAGGAAAAATATTATGAAGAAATTAACAGTAATGCTTGCCGTAATGCTAGCGAGTGTATCTATTCTCTGCGCATGCGGACAGCAGCCACAGAGTGAACCAGCAGTAGAGGAAACAGTTGTAACTGAAGAAGTAGCAGCTGATGAGGAGACTACTGAAGTAACTGATGATGAGCAGACAGAAGAAGTAGCTGATGACGCAGAAGTAGCTAATGATGATGCAGCTGATGAATCAACTAGCGATGAAAAGTTAGTAGTTGTTGGTGAAGGCGAAGTTCAGTTCGTATTCGAAATCATTGATGCTGAAGGAAACGTTACAAAGATGGCTGTTAATACAGATAAGAAGACAGTTGGTGAAGCTTTAGTTGATAACGAGCTTGTTGAAGGTGAAGACAGTGAGTATGGTCTTTATGTTAAGACAGTTAATGGTATAACAGCTGACTATGATGTTGACCAGACATACTGGGCATTCTACATTGATGGTGAGTATGCAACTACAGGTGTTGATCAGACAGATATCGTTGCAGGTAGCACATACTCATTCAAGGTTGAGAAATAAATTATAGTAAGTTAATGAAAATTTCGGTTAAAGAAATGGTTATATTCTCAATGCTAGGAGCATTGATGTATAGCTCAAAGGTGATAATGGAATTTCTTCCTAACATTCATTTGCTAGGAATGTTCACCATGGTATATACAATCACGTATAGAAAAAAAGCGCTATATCCTATATATGTCTATGTACTGTTAAATGGTATATTTGTTGGCTTTGCAACCTGGTGGATTCCGTATTTATATATTTGGACTGTATTATGGGGTGTGACCATGCTTTTACCAAAGAATATTCCTGTGAAGTTTCAGCCCGTGCTTTATTCAGTTGTTTGCGCTATGCATGGACTTTTGTTTGGAACATTATATGCGCCAGCCCAGGCAATTTTATATGGACTTAGTTTTAAGGGCATGATTGCTTGGATTATTGCTGGATTGCCCTGGGATGCAATCCATGGTTTGGGTAATTTTTTTGCAGGATTTCTAATTGTCCCACTTGTTCATATCCTTAGAGAGTTAAACAAGATTTGACGATTGAATATTGATTATTAATTTATGAGTGAAGGCTCTGTGTCATAAGATACAGAGCCTTTTTAGCGCATTGCATATTTCTTAAATGATATGTAAATATAGCATAAAAACGAGATGATTTATTAGAAAAATTGTTGAAAAGAAAATAGACGAATATGATTAATGAGTATATAATTATTTCGTTGAGTGCCCGAAAGGGAGAATAGACAAACAGGTTAAAAACCTGTGCGGACCCGCCGCTGTAAGGTGGAGCCAACCTCATTTATGTCATTGGGATTATTCCTGAGAAGGCGAGGAAGGCTGTGAAACCGAGCCAGAAGACCTGCTCAACAAAACGCATAGACCGACTGCGAGTATCAGATGGGTTTATTTTTTTGTGCCTAAAAATCATTGCTGGATGTCTTTGGAAAAATCAATCTGTTCTGATAAAAGTCGGCGAATATTTATTATAGGAGGAGTAAATTTATGAAAAAATTTACTGTAATGGCTGTTATGATGCTTGCAGCTGCATCTCTTATGTGTGCATGCTCATCAGATGCTCAGCCAGAAAAAACTTTAACTGAACAGACAGAAGTTCAGGAAGAAGTAGCTGTCGACGAGGTAGAGACAGAAGAAACAGAGGAAACTGATGTTGAAACAGAAGTTGAAGAGGAAGATGAGGAGAACTACGAGACAGGTGATGCTTCTCTTGATGATCCACTTAATGCTGACGGAATTGGTGAGCAGGAAATTATGGTAGTTTCATTCGGAACATCATTCAATGACAGCCGTCGCGAGACAATTGGTGCTATTGAGAAGTCTGTTATCGCAGCATTCCCTGAATGGGATGTAAGAAGAGGATTCACAGCTCAGATCATTATTGATCATGTATTCAACCGTGATGGTGAAGTTATTGATAACTTTGGCCAGGCTATGGACAGAG
The DNA here is from genome assembly GCA_045600085.1 of Lachnospiraceae bacterium. Classification (GTDB taxonomy): domain Bacteria; phylum Bacillota; class Clostridia; order Lachnospirales; family Lachnospiraceae; genus NK4A136. Next base: position 22,598 of record JAZRXF010000105.1, on the reverse strand, counting down.
CTGTTGAAAATGGTGTTAAGGTATTAGTTATTCAGCCAACACACCTTATGGATGGCTTTGAGTACAATGATGTTGTAGATGAAGCTGCAAATTATGCTGATGCATTTGAGAAGATTGCTATTGGTAGACCACTTCTTGATACAGACGATGATTTTGATAAGGTTGCAGATATTATTACTGCTGAGACAGCTGAGTACGTAAATGATGATACAGCAGTTGTATTTATGGGACATGGTACAGAGGCAGCTTCTAATGGCGTATATGCTAAGATGCAGAACGTATTAAATGATAAGGGATATGATAATTACTTTATCTGTACAGTTGAAGCTGAGCCTTCATTTGAAGATGCTATAGCAGCCGTTAAGGATGCTGGTTATACAAAGGTTGTTCTTGAGCCACTTATGATTGTTGCTGGTGATCATGCTAATAACGATATGGCTGGTGATGAGGAAGATTCCCTTAAGTCTATGTTTGAGGCTGAGGGCTTTGAAGTTACTTGTGTAATCAGAGGACTTGGTTCAATGGAAGGTATCCAGGAGATGCTTGTTAAGAAGGCTCAGGATGCAATTGATTCATTAAACTAATTAATATTTACTGAAAAGTATTACTTGAAGATAACGGGCGGTCTATTTATGGGCCGCCCATATATAAAAATAAAGGGATAGATAATTATTATGAAAAAGAGATTAGCATTACTTGCAATACTTGCAATGGCATCTGTATCGATGATGACAGCATGCGCCAATGACGCAGCAGTTGTAAGTGACAATGCAGTGATTGCAAGTGAATCAGAAAATGAAGTAGAGAATACAATTAGCAGTGATGATGTCATGGCAAATGATACTGAAGTGTCCCCTGAAGACGATTCTAATAAGTCGGACAAGGTTGCAGAGGCTGCACCTGAAGCTGCTGTTGAGATAGATTATGACAGTCTTGTGCCTGTTTATGCAGATTGCATCAAAGATGGAGAATATGCTGTAGATGTAGACTGTAGCTCATCTATGTTTGTTATTGATAACTGTGTTGTTACAAAGGCAGACGGAAAACTTATGGCAGAACTTACCATGGGTGGAAAGGGATACTTATACTGCTACTCTGGAACAGGTGAGGAAGCAGCAAATGCATCAGAAGAGGATTATATTTACTATACAGAGAATGCTGATGGCAACCATGTATATACATTTGAAATAGAAGGATTTGATGTACCAGTTAATCTTGCGGCGTTTAGCAAGAAGAAGGAACTCTGGTATGACAGAACATTGGTATTTAAGGCAAGTAGCCTTGGAGTAAATGCATTTGCTGATGGTATGGTGAGCACTGTGGATTCTCTTGGTCTTGAAGATGGTGAGTATACATGTGAGGTAACTTTAGCAGGTGGTTCGGGCCGTGCTTCAGTGGAGTCTCCAGCCTCTTTTGTAGTTGAGAATGGACAGGCTATGGTAACTATTGTATGGTCAAGCTCGTCATATGATTATATGAAGATTGATGATGTTATGTATGATCCAGTGAACACAGAGGGTAACTCAACATTTATCATACCTTTTGAATGCTTCGATTATCCTTGGGCAGTAAAGGCTGATACAACAGCGATGAGTACACCTCATGAGATTGATTACACACTTACTTTTGATTCGGAGAGTATAGCTCAGTAATTCAGGGTGGTTGATATTATTAATATTAATTTGAATTTGAAAAGAAGAATATTAATATGTTGCGTACTTATTATGATCTGTATATGCGGATGTACAGGTCGTAATGAAGTGCGCGATAATAGTAGTGAAAATGATATAGTTAGTGGCAATAATAATAGCATTGCTGCTGATAAAAGTTATGGGCATATGAATCTAGAATATGCTACGCAGTTCGACGTAGAATATTTCGAAGATGGATATGCCCTTATTACTATTGCAGATGATAGTTTTGTGCTCATTCCAGAAGGAATGGATGCGCCAGAATGGATGGGTCAGGATATGATTGCTATTAATCAGCCTTTGCAAGACTTATATGTTGCAGCATCATCTGCGCTTGATCTTTTTGACAGTCTTGGTGAAATTGATAAAGTATCTATGACAAGTACTAAGTACAGTGACTGGTCGTTGCCATCTATTAAGGATGCCATTGACAAAGGAGACCTTGAATATGTTGGTAAATATAGTGCACCTGATTATGAATACATATTATCTGGTGACTGCAACCTTGCTATAGAATCTACCATGATATATCACAGCCCTGCGGTTAAGGAGCAGTTAGAATTACTTGGAATACCTGTTATGGTTGAGCGTTCAAGCTATGAAAGTCATCCGCTTGGACGTATGGAATGGATAAAGCTGTATGGTTTATTATGTGGATGTGAGGCAGAAGCAGAGGGCTTTTTTGAGGCTAAGGTTGCTGAGATAGAAAATGCAAAAGAAAAGATAACCGTTAATAATAATGACAGCGTGAAAAAAAGCGTGGCCTTCTTTTATATCACTAACAATGGATATGCTGTTGTACGAAGGCCAGGTGATTACATATCGAAAATGATTGAGATGGCTGGTGGAAATTATGTGGTTAAGTCTGCCGATGATGATAGTTCATTGTCTACGATGAATATGCAGATTGAAGCATTTTATGAATGTGCTTCCAATGCAGATATATTAATATACAATAGTACTATAGATGGTGGAATTGAGAGCATAGAGGATCTTATTAATAAAAGTCAGGTTCTTGCTGATTTTGATGCAGTTAAAAAAGGAAATGTGTGGTGTACAGGCAGCAATGTATTTCAAAAAAGTGCGGGTGCTGCAGATATGCTTATAGAATTAATTTATATTATTGATGGAACAGCAGACAATTATTCGTTAGAATATTTTTATAGAGTGGATTAGGTATATGATAAAGAAAAGCAGGGTGTTTTTGGGGTTTATAATTCTTGCACTTTTAGTATTGGTGTTATTAGTAACCAACATTAGGTGCGGTAGTGTCAGTATTTCGTGGAGTCAGATATTAAGTGTATTGTCACGAAAAGACATTTCAGATAAGACGTATATGATTGTATGGAATATTCGTATTCCAAGAATCTTGGCGGCTTTCATTTTAGGTGGAGCATTGGCAGTAGCAGGACTTATGCTTCAGACCTTCTTTTCTAATCCCATAGCAGGACCCTATGTACTTGGTATTTCATCAGGTGCAAAACTGGTAGTAGCCCTTACTATGATTTTCTTTTTAGGTCGTGGCATTACTTTATCTAGTGCTGCACTGGTGCTAGCGGCATTTGCCGGTTCACTTATGTGCATAGGCTTTATTTTATTAATATCATCTAGAGTAAGACGCATGTCACTGTTAGTAATATGTGGTGTAATGCTTGGCTATATATGCACAGCAATTACGGATTTTGTGGTAGCATTTGCTGATGATTCAGATATAGTTAATCTTCACAACTGGTCAATGGGTAGCTTTTCAGGTATTACGTGGAGCAATGTGAAGGTTGTGATGGTAGTCGTAGTTGTGGCAATGATACTGTCGGTGTTTTTGGCTAAACCCATGGATGCTTATAGACTAGGTGAGGATTATGCTTCGAATCTGGGCGTCAATGTGAAATTGTTTAGGGTAATGCTCATTCTCATATCAAGTATATTGTCAGCAACAGTTACAGCATTTGCTGGACCAGTTTCATTTGTTGGTATAGCAGTGCCTCATCTAATGAAAAGACTCTTTGGGTATTCAAAACCTATTATTATGGTACCTGCGTGCTTTCTAGGTGGATCGGTATTTTGCCTGTTTTCGGATCTTGTGGCCCGAACAATATTTGCTCCAACTGAGATAAGTATAAGCTCTGTAACAGCACTACTTGGAGCTCCAATTGTAATCATGATGCTTATTGGAAGAAAGAAGGAAGTCAATGAGTAACTGTATTCTAAAGACAAATAATCTGACAATTGGATATGGAAAGAAAGTAATAGCTGCTGATATCAATATAGAAATAGAACGTGGGAAAATAACAAGCTGTATCGGACCAAATGGTTCAGGAAAGTCTACTTTATTAAAGGTATTGTCAGGTCTTATGCCAGAGATATCTGGACAGGTTTTTATTAATGATAAAATGCTAGGCGATTTTAGCGAACGAGATAAAGCGAGAACCATAGCTGTTATGATGACTGGACATAATAATACAGAGTTCATGAATTGTCAGGAGGTTGTTTCGCTTGGACGATATCCGTATACAGGAAGATTTGGAGTGCTGACAAGCGAGGATGTGCATTTCGTCGAAGAGGCAATGGCTCTCACAGGTGTTGAAGAGCTTAGGGATAGAGATTTTATGAAGCTCTCAGACGGTCAAAAACAACGAGTACTGTTAGCAAGAGCTATATGTCAGCAACCAGAGATACTTATTATGGATGAACCGACGACATATCTCGATATATCATACAAACTAGAACTATTATCGATACTAAGAAAACTTGTGGATGATACGGGATTAACAGTACTTATGTCAGTGCATGATTTGGAACTGGCCAAACGTATATCTGATAATGTTATATGCGTAAGTGAGAATAGCTGCATAATGGGACAGACTAATCAGGTATTTACAGATGAATATATTATGAAGCTTTATGATGTGAACATAGAGCACTATGAAAAGATATATAAAGGTGAGAAGCTTATTTAGCCTAATAAGCTAATCGGAGTTAGACATGGAAAAATGTGTAATCAAGGATGGCAAGATACTTAGGTGTGGAATTACAACTGGTACATGTGCAGCAGCAGGTGCAAAAGCAGCTGCCAGTATTTTGCTTGGCGAAGATATAGTTACAAGTGCATATATAATGACACCTGCCGAGATAGGCGTGGACGTTCCTATAGTAGAAAGTACAGTGCTTGATAATAGCGTAACATGTGTTGTCAAAAAAGATGCAGGTGATGATCCGGATATAACAGATGGAATACTGATATATGTAACAGTATGTAAAACAAAAGCTGATATTACGATATTGGGAGGCCGAGGCGTCGGTAAAGTAACAAAAAAAGGATTAGATCAGCCACCTGGAGAATATGCGATTAATTCAGTACCACGAAAAATGATTACAGATGCTGTAAGTGAGGTAATGGACAGGTTTGGATATTCTGGTGGCATAAGCGTAACGATTAGTATTCCAGAAGGAGAAGCCATAGCTGTTAAGACCTTTAATCCAAGACTAGGCATAGAAGGCGGTATATCAATAATAGGTACTTCGGGAATTGTTGAGCCAATGAGCAACAAGGCTCTTATAGATACAATATTAGTCACCCAGAAAATCCTTGTGAATAAGGAAAAAGAATATAAGGACACTCTGGATATGCTAATCACTCCAGGAAACTATGGGCAGGCATTTGCTTCGAAGAATCTTGGGCTATCACTAGATGAGCATATAAGCTCTTCTAATTTTATTGGAGATACTATTAGTCAGGCAGTTAATCTTGGGTTTAAAAGAATACTTATAGTATCGCATATAGGTAAGTTTGTTAAGCTGGGTATTGGTGTGACTAATACACATTCATCCTTTGGTGATGGACGTATGGAAACTATAATAGCCTGTGCACTCAGGGCTGGAGCAAGTATTGACGTACTAAGAAAAGTGTCAGACTGTGTTATGACGGACGCAGCTCTAAGTATGCTTTATGACGCTGGAATATTGTCAGAAACCATGGACATACTAAGGTGTAAAGTATCTGATACAATCACCAGACTTGTACCAGAGGACATAGAGATAGGTTTTGTATGCTTTACCAATGACGAGTCATTAGGCTTAAGAGATGGTATATTATTTATGAGCGATAATGCAGAAAAGCTTATGAAGATTTGGAAGTAAAGATATATTAATTAGTCTATGAAAGGGAAGACAAAAGTGGTTCATTTTGTAGGAGCAGGCCCAGGGGCAGAAGATCTTATAACTGTAAGAGGTCTTAAGCTTGTAATGAATGCAGATATTATTATATATGCAGGATCTCTAGTGAATAAAGAAATATTAAATAATGCTAAAGAAGGTGCTGATATATACGATAGCGCAAGAATGAACCTTGATGAGGTCTTAGATGTTTTTGTGAGTGGAAACAGAGCTGGCAAGGATATTGTAAGACTGCACACAGGTGATCCGTGTATATATGGAGCTATCAGAGAGCAGATGGATAGGCTAGATCAGCTCGGCATAGAATATGATTATACACCAGGGGTATCGTCATTTTGCGGTGCAGCAGCAGCCCTTCGCGCAGAGTATACACTGCCTTCGATTAGTCAGAGCATTATTATTACTAGACAGTCTGGGAGAACTCCAGTACCAGAAAGAGAGTCAATAAAGGCTTTTGCTAAGCATGGTGCAACCATGGTTATATTCCTTAGCGCAGGTATGACAGACAAAGTTCAGGAAGAGCTTTTGGCAGGTGGATATAGTAATGATACTCCAGCTGCCATAGTATATAAGGCTTCGTGGCCTGATGAAAAGGTTATGAGGTGCACTGTAGGGACTCTTCATGATACAGCTGTAAGAAATGGTATTAGTAATCTTGCACTTTTATGTATAGGTGATTTTCTTGGTAGTGATTATGAATTATCGAAGCTCTATGATAAATCATTTACTACAGGATTTAGACAGGGGACAGATATATGATTATAAGCTTATTAAGCTTTACCGATAAAGGTGAGGCGCTAGCTAATAAAATAGCATCAGGTTTTGGAAAGAAGGTTTCATGCAATGTAAGTAGGTGCGGCGAGGGTGAGCTGTCATCTTGGACAGAGAGTGCATTTGCCTCGAGTGATGCCATAATATTTGTGGGTGCATCAGGTATTGCAGTAAGAGCAATAGCGCCGTTCATTGATAACAAGCTTAAGGATCCAGCTGTACTCGTTATAGACGAACTAGGGCAGCATATAGTCCCATTATTATCAGGTCATGTTGGAGGAGCCAATCAATTAGCAGAAAAAATAGGTGATATCCTTGGTGGAAACTCGGACCTTGTCATAACTACAGCCACGGATGTTAATCATAAGTTTTCAATTGATGTATGGGCCAAAGAACACAATCTTATAATTTATGAAAAATCCGGTATCAAGCATGTAGCAGCCAAACTTCTAAAAGGAGAAGAAGTTTTAATTGGTAGCGATGTGGCCATTACATATAAGCGTGATGAAAAGGCTGTTTTAACATTAATACCACCTGTGGTTGTTGGAATAGGCTGCAAAAAGGATACAAGCTTTCACATTATAAAGGAATTATTCGATAGAATCCTTGAGGAGAATAATATTATTCCAGAAGCAATCAGCTGCGTTGCAAGTATAGATATAAAGGCTGGTGAAGAAGGAATAGTAAAGCTGGCCGGCGAGAATAATGTTCCGTTTAATACATATTCGGCAAGTGAGCTTCGTGAGCTGCAAGGTGCATTTAGTGAGTCCAAGTTTGTAATGGACAAAGTAGGTGTTGGGAATGTATGTGAGCGAAGTGCGGTAATAGCATCAAGAAAGAGATTTGGATCTGCCAAGCTAATTGTAAAAAAGACTGCCCATGAAGGCGTAACAATAGCAATGGCTATTCCAAAGGAAGAGAGTCTTCAGGAAGAATTAAGACGTGCACTTGAAGACAATACTATGAACACACTTAATTCCATGATTGATTTTGCTATAGGTAATAATGGCAGTAGTGACAATACTAGTGATAGAAACGAAGCAAATAGCGATATCAATAATGTAAATAGCAATAACAATCCAGATACAAATAGCAATGACAGCAGTGTCATAAATGGCCGAACTAAACCAGGATTTATCAAGGTTGTTGGAATGGGTGCCGGCAATTATGGATGCATGACTATCAAAGCCATAAAAGCCATAGAAGCAGCTGACAGAGTTGTTGGCTATACCAAGTATGTGGAACTTGTTAAAGAGATATTCCCAGGAAAAGAATGCTATGCCACAGGGATGATGCAGGAAGTAGAGCGATGTAAAAGCGCACTTGATATGGCGCTATCTGGAGAAAACATAGCTATTGTATGCAGTGGCGATGCAGGTGTGTATGGAATGTCAGGACTTGTACTAGAATTAGCAGGAGAAGATGACATATATTCTAATATCGATATTCAGGTTGTGCCTGGAGTGACTGCAGCGCTAAGTGGAGCAGCAGTGCTAGGAGCGCCACTTATGCATGACTTTTCTGTGATATCTCTTAGTGACCTTATGACACCTTGGGAAGTCATAGAAAAAAGGCTGGATGCGGCTGGTAGCTCCGATATGTCAGTGGTTTTATATAACCCTAGTAGTAAAAAACGTAGTGATTATTTATATAAAGCATGTGAAATATTATTGAAGTATAAGTCGGCTGATACTGTGTGCGGCGTGGTAAGTAATATTGGGCGTACTGGAGAAGAAAGTAAGCTTATGACACTTGGCGAACTAAAAAATGCGGAGACAGATATGTTTACCACAGTGTTTATAGGTAACAGCAATACAAAAAATATAAATGGCAAAATGGTAACACCAAGAGGATATAAGTTTTGATAGAGAGTCGGATTAAAGCACTATTATTCGCTGGTACAACAGAAGGGCGACTTGTTGCAAAGTATCTTGTAAGAAAAGGCATAGAAACACATTGCTGCGTTGCCACAAAAGGCGGCGAGGAAGCATTAATGGCTAACAGCCTTCTTCATATTAGTGTGAAGAGACTTGATATAGAAGAAATGAAGGCTTTGATTGCTAGTTTTAGCCCTGATTTAATCATTGATGCTACTCATCCATATGCAGTTGAGGTAAGCAATAATATATACAAGGCTGCTAACGCGATGCAGCGTGAAATAATACGTGTAATAAGATCCGATAGAGAAACTGTGGGTTATGATAAGGCCTTCTATTTTGATGGCGTGGAAGAAATGGTTCGTTGGCTTAATTCAAACATGATGCGTGAATTAAAGATATTCTCGACGCTAGGAGCAAAAGAGGCCAAGAATTTAGCAGAAGTTCATAACTATAAGGAACGAATATTGCTGCGCATACTGCCAGTAGATGAAAGCAGAGCACTAGTTACAAGTGCAGGCTTTGAAGAGAAAAATATAGTCGCAGCTATGCCACCATTTTCAGTTAATGACAATATAGAGATGTTTCGTGGCAGTCAGATATTGTTAACCAAAGATACTGGCAGTGCAGGTGGTTTTGGTGAAAAGATAGAGGCAGCCATGAATCTTGGACTTATGATAGGTATAATACGAAGACCATTAGAAAATAGTGAAGTTCGTAAAATGGATATTCATGAAATTGAAGAGTATATACGGGGACTAGGGGATTAATGAGTAATAACAAGATTATCAAGGTGAATATAATTGGTGTTGGCACAGGAAATGGACAGATTACCAGGTCTGCCGTAAATGCGATAGAAAGTAGCGAGCTTGTATTTGGCGCAGGAAGGCTTCTGGAATTATGCAGTGATATTTGTCATGGCAAGAAATGTGTCAATGAGTACAAGGCTAGTAATATAAGGGCTGGTATAGAAGCGAGTAATGCAAGTAACGTTGCTATTCTTGTATCAGGTGATGCAGGCTTTTATTCCGCATCAGAAGGCCTTTTAATAGAGCTTAATCAGTATGATATAAGTGTTTATCCAGGAATATCATCTGTATGCTCTATGAGCTCAAAAATAGGCATACCATGGCAGGATATGAGATTAATTAGCTGCCACGGTAGAAAATGTAATCTTGTAGATATGGTTAGAAGAAACAGATATACATTTGCACTTCTTGGAAATAATACAAGTGAGCTTCTTCTTGAACTTTGTAAGAAAGGTTTTGGAGAGCTAGATATATTTATTGGTTCAAATCTTGATATGGATGATGAGAAATTGATTACAGGTAAAGTTCAGGACATGATTGGGCTAGATATTGATCCATTATCAGTTCTTGTAGTTGTCAATGAGGCATATGATGCCAGCATGCTGGTGGGGATACCAAGTAATCAATTTGTACGAGGCGACGTGCCTATTACAAAAGAAGAGGTCAGGGCTGTTACTATGAGTAAGCTTCGTGTATCTCCAGATAGTGTATGTATTGATATTGGCTGCGGAACGGGTTCAGTAACCATAGAAATGGCGCTAGCGGCATATGATGGAAAGGTCTATGCCATAGATAAGAATCCTGAGGCGGTTAGTCTGACAAAAGAGAATGTTAAGCATTTTCATGTGGGAAATGTTGAAATAATAAAAGGTGAAGGGGCAGAAACTATTTCTAGAATCTTTAGTTCCTGTGATTCATCAGATATTCCAGATATAGCATTTATAGGTGGTAGTACTGGCCATCTTGAGGAAATAATAGATAAGTTACTAGTGCTTAATCCTAATATGCGAATAGTTGTTAATGCCATTGTCATAGAAACTATGAATCAGGCGATAGAAGCCTTTGAAAATAGAGGCATGGATACGGATATAACACAGTTAGCCGTAAGCAAAGCTAAGAAAATTGGTAGCAGTCATATGATGATGACTGAGAATAATATTTATATTATAAAAGGGGAGAAATAGTGAGCGGTAGAATCTTGCTTGCAGCACCAGGCTCTGGTAGTGGAAAAACCATGATAAGTATGGCTGTAATGTCAGCCATGAAAAAACTTGGGGTCAGTGTTACAGGATATAAATGTGGACCAGACTATATAGATCCAATGTTTCATATGAAAGCACTGGGGATACCATCAAGAAATCTTGATCCTTATTTTTGTGATGCTAATAAGCTTAGAAGCATAGTGCGTTCAGGCGAAGGTATAGCAGTTATAGAAGGGGTGATGGGATATTACGATGGTATAGGAGTAGATGGAGAGTGCTCTACCTATGATGTTGCTGTGGCAACTGATACGCCGGTTATATTAGTAATAAATCCTAGAGGAATGTATACCTCTGTGGCAGCGCTTGTAAAAGGCTTTAAAGAGTATAAAGAGGATAGCCACATTGTGGGTGTTATATTTAATAACACATCTGAGAGGATGTATGAGAGTCTTAAAAATATTGCAATCAAGGCAGGCGTACGCCCGCTAGGTTATATGCCAAGCGATTCTTCTATAGCAGTTGAAAGTAGGCACCTGGGCTTAGTGACTGCCGATGAAATAAAAGATATAGATGACAGAATTAGGCGTCTTACTGATATGGCAATAGTATGCCTTGATATGGATGGAATAATAGAGCTGGCAGAAGGTGCCAGAAGATATGATGATATACCTCAAGGCGAAGAATATGAGGAAGTATATTTCGACGATTCAGGACTTGATAATCCTGCAGAGGATAAAAAGCCAGTTGTAGCAGTAGCTTTTGATGATGCATTTTGTTTTCTATACGAGGATAATCTTGAGGCTATAAGAAAGAGTGGGGCCGAGCTTACGATTTTTAGTCCTCTGGCTGATAAAGAACTTCCAGAAGGAATAAGCGGTTTATATATACCAGGTGGATATCCAGAACTATATGCTGATAAGCTAAGTAATAATATATCAATGCGTCAGTCAATTCGAAGTGCCATAGAAGCAGGCCTACCAACCATCGCAGAGTGTGGTGGATTTATGTATTTGGGAACAGAAATTGATGGCACTCCTATGGTTGGAGTTATAGAATCTAAAGCAAAAAAGACCGAAAGATTACAAAGGTTTGGGTATGGAGAAATGGTGTGTGATAGGGATACGCTCATAGCTAAAAAAGGTGAGAAAATGCGTATCCATGAGTTCCACTACTATGATAGTGACAATAGTGGAGACGATTATATAATCACCAAGGCGAGTAATGGAGTCAGGTATCCAGTGAGTATTGGAACTGACAGCTTATATGCAGGATATCCTCATCTTTATTTTGGCGGAGAGGTAGATATTGCTGGAAGATTTGTAAAAAAAGCGAAAGAGTACATGAATGATTAGGGAATTGATTGGATTACAATTGATAGCTTTTATCATAGGTTTTGTGCTTGACCTAATTATAGGTGATCCTCATAACTGGCCTCATATTGTCAGATGGATAGGTAGTATTATTTCTGCTCTTGAGAAAAGACTGATTAGTGCTAAAAATAAGAGGGCTGCAGGTGCATGGTTAGTGGTGCTTACTATAGCTATTAGTGTTGGCGTGACAGCGTTAATACTTGTTGTTGCATTCATCTTAAATCCATGGATATATGTGACAATTGAGAGCCTGTTAATATGGCAATGCCTTGCATTAAAGAGCCTTCGAGTAGAAAGTCTTAAGGTGCTCACAGCCCTTGAAAATGGAGGCATAGAAGAAGCGAGAGTTGCTGTATCAATGATAGTCGGTAGAGATACGTCAGTGCTTGATGAATCCGGAGTAGTAAAAGCTGCAGTTGAGACGGTTGCTGAAAATGCATCGGATGGCGTTGGAGCACCGCTTTTTTATATTTTAATATTTGGAGCTATTGGTGGAGTTTTATATAAAACAGTTAACACAATGGACTCAATGATAGGTTACAAAAATGATAAGTATCTGGAGTTTGGTAGGTGCGCCGCCAAGCTTGATGATGTGTTTAATTATATTCCGAGTAGGCTGTGCGCAGTAGTCATGGTCATGGCCAGTGGCATGGTTGGCTTTAATGCCACGGAAGCATTTCGCATATGGAAAAGGGATAGATATAATCACGCAAGTCCTAATTCCGCACAGACAGAATCTGTTATGGCAGGTGCGCTTGGCGTGAGACTTGCGGGCAATGCCTATTATTTTGGAAAACTAGTAGAAAAGCCTTATATAGGCGATGATATTAGAAATATTGTATCCGAAGATATAAAGGCGTCTCACAGGATTTTATATGCTACAGGCATTATGCTATTTGTTGTTTTTCTGATAATAAGAGGAGTTATTTATGCATCCATATGAGCATGGTAGTAAATACTATGATGCAACAATAAAATATGATTTGTCAGAGAACATTAATCCTCTTGGTATGCCGGAGGATGTTATAAGGGTCATAATATCATGCCCAGAGGCTTTTTCTAGATATCCTGATGCTGAGTATAGTGAACTAAGAGAAAAAATAGCAAGGCTTCATGGCGTCTGCAAGGATAATATATGTCTTGGAAACGGCGCGGATGAACTTATTTGGAAGCTGGTAGAGGTATATAGGCCAGGGCGCGTACTTATTCCAGTGCCAACCTTTTCTGAATACGAAAGAAGTGCTAAGGCAGTTTCTGCTGTGGTTACAGAATATAAATTAAGCCCTGCCAATTGTTTTTCGATAGGTGACGGGTTCCTTGATATTTTAGAGCAAGGGTTCGATATGGTTTTTCTGTGTAATCCCAATAACCCAACGGGTAAGATAATATCAGATGCCTTGCTGCAAAATATCATAGCAAAGGCAAGAAACCATGGAACAAAGGTTGTTGTAGACGAGAGTTTCCTTGATTTTACTATGGAAAAAAGTCTTGCGGGAGTAGTAGAGGAATATGATAACCTTATAATAATTCGAGGCTTTACCAAAATCTATGGGATGGCTGGGATTAGACTTGGGTATATGGTAGCAGGAAAAGAACATGTATATAGAATTAGGAAATATGGACCAATATGGAATGTATCAGCTGTTGCAATGCTTGCAGGTCAGGCAGCTCTTAGCGACAGTGACTGGATAAACAAATCACGAGAATTCATTCAAAAAGAAAAAGCTTATATAATAGCTAATATTCCAGAGGCTATGGAGTCAGATGCCAATTTTATATTAATTAAGACTGGAAAAGATATGGCGGATAAGCTCTATAGTAGAGGCATCGCAGTTAGAAAATGCCAGAATTTTTCGGGACTTGATGAATCATATATTCGTGTGGGTATAAAAACACATGAGTGCAATGAAGCATTTGTGAATGCTTATAAGGAGATAATAAATGGCTAAGGCTATAATGATACAGGGAACAATGTCTAATGCAGGGAAGAGTATTCTGTGTGCGGCACTTTGCAGAATATTTAAGCAGGATGGCTACAAGGTTGCTCCATTTAAAAGCCAAAATATGGCGCTTAATTCATATATTACGGATGAAGGGCTTGAAATGGGGAGAGCTCAGGTTGTACAGGCTGAGGCAGCAGGCGTTATTCCAAGTGTTATGATGAATCCAATACTTCTTAAGCCCGTTACAGATATGGGGTCACAGGTTATAGTTAACGGTGAGGTTCTTGGTAATTACAAGGCTGTAGACTATTATAAGATGAAACCAAAGCTTGCAGGCATGGTTAAGGATACCTATGAAAAGCTTAGTTCTATGTATGACATAATCGTAATAGAAGGCGCAGGTTCACCGGCTGAAATTAACTTAAAAAAAGATGATATCGTAAATATGGGTATGGCCAAGATGGCATGTGCACCTGTATTACTAGTAGGTGATATAGATAGAGGCGGAGTCTTTGCACAGCTGTATGGCACAATCAAGCTTCTTGATGACGATGAACAGGATATTATAAAGGGTACTATTATTAATAAGTTTCGTGGTGATGTTTCACTTCTTAGTAATGGACTAAGACAGATAGAAGGACTTACTAACAAGCCTGTCCTTGGCGTAGTACCAATGATGGACGTTGATATTGATGATGAGGACAGCCTATCAGAAAGATTTCAGGCTTTTAGAGTAAAGGACAAAGAAAAGGCCGTAATAGATGTGGCTGTAATAAGACTTCCCAAGATATCAAATTTTACTGATTTCTATGGATTAGAGGCTATTAGCCTAGTAAATGTACGATATGTAGACGGGCCAGATGAAATCGATGGTGCTGATCTTATTATCATACCAGGTACTAAGTCTACAATAGAAGATATGAAGTGGCTTAATAAAACTGGTCTGGCAGAAAAAATAAAAGATGCTGCTTCAAAGGGAACTTATATAATCGGAATATGCGGTGGCTATCAGATGCTTGGTATGACCATAAGGGACATGGTCGGTGCAGAGATAGACAGTGATGATATAAGCAAAGTTAATACCATTGGTGGGCTTGGTCTACTAAAGATGAATACAGATTTTACCAGTAGTAAGGTAAGAACCAGAGTGCATGGGCATTTATCATGTGATGGAGGCTATAGTCAGCTTAATGGAGCTATGATCAAGGGCTATGAGATTCATATGGGTGTATCAACTCCAGTACATTCGTCCAGTCAGTGCATAAATTTGTCTGATGGCAGATCTGATGGTATGTGTGAGGGCAATGTGCTTGGTTCATATTTACATGGTTTCTTTGATAGCGATGATCTTAGAATCAGGCTTATTCGTATGCTGGCTGAGCATAAGGGAATAGATATTTCCGAAGATGATATAAAGAGTGATATTGGGGCGCTTGATGAGTATAAAGAGAAGGAATATAACAAGCTTGCCGATATGGTTAGAGCCTCCCTTGATATGAAGGCTATATACGACATAATGGGTATAGAAATGAGATAGATTATGAAGATAGAACTGGAAAATGTATTACCTTCAGAGATAGAAAAAAAGAGTTTTGAGATAATAGAGAGTGAACTGCCAAGGACCATTGATGAGAAGCTTGCACCTATAATAAAGAGAGTTATACATACTACGGCAGACTTTGATTATGTAGATACGCTATATTTTTCAGATGGAATACTTGATACGGCATTTGAGGCACTTCGAAATGGTGCTACTATAGTTACTGATACCAATATGGCCAAATCAGGCATTAATAAAAAGGCACTAGAAAAGCTTGGATGTAAACTAGAGTGCTTTATGGCTGATAACGACGTGGCTGAGATAGCAAAGAAAAAAGGAACTACAAGAGCCACAGCTTCAGTGGATAAGGCAGCGTGGATAGAGGGACCAGTAATATTTGTATGTGGTAATGCTCCAACAGCCTTGGTTCGTATATGTGAGCTTATGGACGAGGGGGTATTTACACCGGCTTTTGTTGTAGGTGTGCCTGTTGGTTTTGTTAATGTTGTACCGGCCAAAGAGATGATTATTGAGTCAGGAGTTCCTTGTATTGTGGCCAGAGGACGTAAGGGTGGAAGTAATGTGGCAGCAGCCATAATTAATGCTCTTATGTATATGATTACCGATAGAGATTTATAGAGTTTTATGAATAGAATACGTAAGAATTTTGTGAAAACCATACCCGTAATGGCAGGATATATTGTACTTGGCCTGGGATTTGGTATAGTACTTCAGAATCATGGATATGGTGTGATATATGCTTTTTTAATGAGTCTACTTATATATGCAGGCTCCATGCAGTTTATGGCCATAAATCTTATAAGTGCAGGTGCAGGCACAATTACTGTGATGCTTACGACACTTATGGTTAATGCCAGACACTTGTTCTATGGTATATCGATGATTGATAAATATAAGGATGCAAAGCCTTATAAACCATATATCATATTTGCACTTACAGATGAAACATACTCACTTGTCTGTAATGATAATATGTTAGATAAAAAGGATTATTTTCTAATTTCGCTTTTCGACCAGGTTTATTGGATCACAGGAAGTATATTAGGAGCATTAATTGGCGAAATGGTGCCATTTGATTTTGCAGGAGTTGATTTTGCACTTACTGCCCTTTTCGTAAGCATAGTGACAGATCAGTGGATTCAAAATAAGGACCATATGCCTGCTATTATTGGAATTGGCTCATCTATTGTGTGTCTACTTATTTTTGGTGGCAGTAACTTTTTGATTCCTAGTATGGTAACAATTACAGTATTGCTATCTCTTCTTAAGCTCTTTAGAAAGAGAGGAGAGTGCAATGAGTAATTCTAGAGTTTTAATAATAATATTAATAATAGCTTTAGTTACGGCCTTTATTCGTTTCTTGCCATTTCTTATATTTGGCCGAAAGAAAACACCAGCCTTCATAGAATATCTTGGCAAAGTATTACCATCGGCTGTTATGGGTATGCTGGCAGTGTACTGCCTTAAAGATATACGTTTTGATGAATATGTGAATTATGTGCCATATATATGTGGAACGATAGTAACGGTTGTAGTCCATATATGGAAGAAAA
Source organism: Lachnospiraceae bacterium (assembly GCA_045600085.1). Lineage (GTDB taxonomy): Bacteria > Bacillota > Clostridia > Lachnospirales > Lachnospiraceae > NK4A136. Next base: position 5,648 of record JAZRXF010000105.1, on the reverse strand, counting down.
ATCCTATATACAGTATACTTTCGGGAACAATTCTTTTCATGATTTTAATAAGAGTTATATAAGCTTTTGCGTGAGGATAAGATATGAATCAATCATTGAGCAATATCAAGATGGTAGTGACTGATCTTGATGGAACACTTCTAAGGAGTGATAAAACAATATCAGATAATACAAAGAAAGTAATAAAAGAACTTCGAGATAAAGGAATCTTGTTTGGTATTGCAACAGCGAGGCCTATAAGGTCGGTCAAGAATTTTCTGCCTTTTTTGGAGTATGATTTTGCCATATATCATAACGGCGCAGTTATTCATGATGGTGATAATCTATTAGAAGGGTACGGTATAGCGAATCCATTAGCGATAGTAAATAGATTGAGAGAGGCTTTACCAGGCTGTAATATATGTATGGAAGCCAATGATATGATGTATAGTAGCTTCAAAGCAGAAGAGATATGGCCAGGATTTGAGTATATAGCAACAACTGATTTCCATGAAGTAGAGGGATTAGTTGGAGATAAGATAATAGTTGAAGCTAGTGATAGTGATGAGCTAAGTAAAATAGAAAAACTTCTTCCTGATGATCTATATGCAGTTTTGTCTGAAAATCAAGTAGCAATGATTATGAATAAAAAGGCAACAAAGCTTTGTGGTATCAAGAAGATTTCGGAGCTACGAGGCATCGATATAAAGGATGTTGTCTCTTTTGGAGATGATTATAATGATACTTCAATGCTAGAAGGCTGCGGAGTAGGCGTAGCTGTTAGTAATGCACTAGATGAGGTAAAGCATGTAGCTGATTATGTGGCTGGAAGTAATGAAGAGGACGGAGAAGCTCTCTGGCTGAAACAGTATTTATTAGACAATTAGAGAAAAAAGAATAGTATTCTCATGAAAATATATGACGACAATTTATTAAAAACATATATAGATAAGATAGAGCCTGTAAGCTTAGATGCGCTTAGAGACTGTCAAAGGAGATTTGATGGAGTGGCCAAACCTCTTGGTGGCCTCGGAAAGCTGGAAGAGTTTGTGGCTAGGATTGGTTCTATACAAAGAACAACTAATGTCGATATCTCCAGAAGAAAAGTACTTGTGTGCTGTGGGGACAATGGTGTGACAAAAAGCGGTGTTTCGCAAAGTGACAGCTCTGTCACATTAAATATAGCGAAATCTCTTGTGGCAGGGACGTCAAGCGTATCTATTATGGCTAAAAGTGCTGGTGCACTTGTGAGCGCCATAGATATGGGGATGAATGAGAGCGTTGAAGGCACAATTGATAGAAATGTGATAAGAGGCTGTGGCAATATATGCGAAGGGCCTGCGATGAGTAGAAGTCAGACGCTCAAGGCTATTATTGGTGGCATCGAAGAAGTGGAACGATGCTATAAAGAGAAGGTTGGTATTATATGCACCGGTGAGGCAGGAATCGGCAATACTACTACTTCAGCTGCTGTAGCAGCAGTTCTACTTAATAAAAGTGTTAAGGATATGGTTGGCAGAGGCGCTGGACTAAGCGATGAAGGTCTGCAGCGCAAGATTAGGGCGATAGAAAAAGCTCTTCAGGTTAATGAGCCTGATAAAAATGATGTGATAGACGTTCTTTCAAAAGTTGGTGGGGCAGATATTGCCGGCATGGTTGGAATATATCTTGGCGGTGGATATTATGGAATACCTATAATTATGGATGGTGTGATATCGGCCATATCAGCTCTTGTTGCAGTGAGGATATGTGATCATATTAAGGGGTATATTATTCCTTCTCATATGAGTAGTGAGATAGCCATGAAATATATATGTGAAGAGCTGGAAATTACACCTATCATTAATGGAGGGTTTCACCTTGGTGAAGGAACTGGAGCTGTTGCACTGCTACCATTACTGGATATGGCTATACGTGTGTATTATGATGCAGCAAGGTTCGATGATATAGGTGTGGAGCAGTACACAAAACAATGATTACGCTTGTTATTGGTGGAATGAATTCCGGAAAAAGTAAATATGCTGAAGATATTATTCGTACTAAATATAAAGATTTAAAGGGATACTATATTGCGACGATGATTCCTTATGGAGAGTTTGGAGAGGAGAAGATTGCTAAGCATAGAGCGATGCGTGGCGATCTTGAACTTACAACCATAGAAGATCCTTATCTTGATGAAAGCTTAGATATTATATCGAAAGAAGCTAATGATAGAAGAATGGTTCTCATTATGGAGGATTTATCCAATCTTATAGCCAATTATATGTTTGAACGAAAAACTGATTATAATGGCGCAATCGGTAGGCTAGTTAGTCTAGGAGAAAAACATGAGCTTATTATAGTGGCATTAAGTTTAGATGCTAATGATAAGAGCCAAAGCTATGATACAGAAACGATAAATTATATAACGGAGATGAACAAAGCAATCGAGCGTATTAGTAGCGTGGCAGATAATGTTGTATATATGAATAATTTGGAGTGATATGAAGTTTATAAGAGCATTTGTAGTAGCTATAATGACATATAGTGTTATACCTATGCCACAGGTTAAGTGGGAGGAAGATAATACGAAGTATGCGATTATGTTTTTCCCAATAGTCGGTGTTATCATAGGCGCAATTCTTTTTGCATGGCATAGGCTTTGCGCATTTTTAGGCATTGATAGCATGATTTTTGCTGCAGGTGCAGTTGCTATTCCTATTCTTATAACTGGTGGTATACATATTGATGGCTACATGGATACCATTGATGCTCTTGCAAGCCATACAGACAGAGAAAGAATGCTGGAGATTATCAAAGATTCTAGGGTTGGAGCATTTGCGGTAATATATGAAGCTATATATACGATAATAGCATTTGCTTTATTACATGGATGCGCTGATAGTAATATATCAGTTATCTGTGTCAGCTTTTTTCTGTCTAGATGTATAAGTGGACTCCTTGCAACGCTTATTCCAAATGCTAGGCAGTCAGGTATGCTTAGCAGTATGATGGGAAAGCAAGAAAAGAAATCGAAATATATTATAGTAATATGGTTATCGATACTTCTGATTATCAGTGCATGTGCGATGGCTTTTCTTGGTGGCATATTACAGATGGCCATAGTGGTAACAGGAGCAGTATTGGCCATACTCTATTATGGAGTTAATGTGGTAAAACGTCTTGGCGGTGTCACAGGCGATACATCAGGGTATTTTCTCCAGATATGTGAATTATATATGCTTGTTGGATTTTATATCAGCACCATAATATGATGGATAATTCCACTATTGCCTTAGATTATTTATGAAGGAGAAAACCTGGATATGGACAACTATAAATTTTTTCAGAATAAAGATTGTGAATATTTTCCTTGCCATAAGGGAGTTCCAGAAGAGGATTTCAACTGCCTCTTCTGTTTTTGCCCATTATACAGCAAGGGACAGAATTGTGGTGGCAATTTTGAAATGACAAAGAATAATGTGAAGAGTTGTATGAACTGTTCTAGACCACATAGAAGAGAAGCTTATGAAAATATTATAGAGGTGCTAAGAGGTGATAATAATGTTTGAGAAGATGAAATCTATATATAAAGAGAACTCATTTTACAAAGTTTTTTTATCATCGCTTTTGGTAACAGGACTGGGGTATGGTATTTATAAAGGTATCATAGACAATTATATGGCTGAGATAGTTGGTATGGGTGAGTTTGACAGAGGCCTTGCTGAATTTTTCAGGGAGATACCAGGCCTTCTCCTTATCTTCATTTTAGCCGCTCTATATACATTCTCGGCGCAGAGATTATATAAGCTTGGTGCAGTGATCATGCTTATAGGTATGGGGATGTTATCTGTAGTATCGCCTACTAAGCTGTTAGTAACTCTTGCAGTGTGTATATATTCACTTGGTGAGCATATTCAGCTTGGCATGAAAAATACACTTTCTCTAGAATATGCAAAGGATAATCAAGGTGGTCAGGCTCTTGGCTATCAGAACGCTTTGTATCAGGCTGGAACAGTGCTTGGATATGTTGTTATCATAGCTGTATTTTCATTTTTTATTGCTGATGAGATTTATAGACCGTTTTTCCTAGTAGCTACTGTAATTATGGGCATAGGTGCGATATGTGCTTTTAGAATTAAGGGTAATAGTGAAACAGATAAGGCTAAGAGCAGGTTTTATTTTAGAAAAAAGTATACCAAGTACTATATGCTTGAAGTTTTTTATGGTGCTAGGAAGCAGGTTTTCTTTACATTTGGTCCATATGTGCTGATTCTTTTTTATGGAGCAAATGCATCCGTGATAAGTCTATTATTTGCAGTATCCGCAGTCTGCTGTTTCTTGCTGGCTCCAATGGTTGGCAAGCTTATAGATAGGATTGGCTACAAAATAGTTATGATATCTGATACACTTATTTTAGTTATAGTGTGTTTCTTTTATGGATTTGCTCATCATATTTTTCCACGAGATATTGCATTTATAGTATGCTGTGTCAATTATATATTGGATTCCATTATATCATTGGCATCCATGGCATCTAATGTATATGTTCAGGATATTTCTGATAATCAGGAAGAGGTCAGAGCAACTATTTCAACAGGAATATCTGTTAACCATTTGATTACGATACTTATAGCGCTCTTTGGCGGGCTAATATGGCAAGTTCTTGGTATAGAAACGCTATTTATAATATCCGCAGTATTAGGACTATGTAATAGTGCATATGCGGCTACGATTAAGACAGGAAAGGAAAATAGAAATGAAGGATAAGGGAAAAAGTATAGCAAGAAGAAGGACAATTACATCGTTTGTATGTCTGCTAATATTGTCGGTAGTATGCGTGGGTGTAGTTTATTATTTCTATATGCAGAAGCAAGCTGGTATGGAGATAGATGAGTCTATGGTTCAGATTATAAAAATAGTGGCATTATTAGCATTGTTTTTCTTTGTGATGGCTTTTTTGCAGGTACTGCCTAATTTATTTACAAAGAATAAGTTCGCTGATGAAAATGATATGAAAAAGGCTTTTTCTAAATATTTGGACTCTGATGAAAATCTTGAAGCGGGAATATATGCCACAGCTATCGAGAGTAGAATTGTTGTGTTATACCGTAAATGTCGATATGAAGGGGATAAGCTCCTTAGATGTGATAGTGACAATATCTACGACATGGAAAAGAGAAAGTATAGCAAATACGAAGTATATCTAGGTGTAACAAATAAGTCTCTTTTAGTTGTTGAGTGTGATAAAAATAAGCATTACTATGGCCCGCTTGATAAGATAGAGGTGCCAGCTGATAGTATACCAGAGTTAAAAGACGATATATTACTTGATGATTTGGGTGTGAAGTATAGTCTTGGCGATATAGCAAAGAGCGAATCAAAGAAAGCCAAGAAGGGTAATATTTCTTGTACTATTACAATGAAGGACGGCTCATACTTCAAGTTGATGCTTCCAGACAATGCTGGTGCAAAAGCAAATATGCCTAGTCATTATGAGTACCGTGATAAGATTTTAAGTATATTAAAGCAGAAATAAGAACAATAGATTAAGTAATGGTTTATATACTTAGCGTAATAACAGTTCAAAATGTTATTACGCTTTTTTATTTGTTTATGAATAGAATTTTTTGATATAATAAAATAAGTGGTTGATATAGAAATAGTTAGTTAATAGTATTTTTTATATC
>JAZRXF010000104.1:0-21847 GCA_045600085.1 Lachnospiraceae bacterium | reverse complement strand
ATAAACTGGATAGAACAATATTGCCGTCGCAAGAAGAACCGCTCCGAATCTTGCAAACGCTGACTTTATAGAATCCTTTCTTATGATACGTACAAAGAGTAACACAAACATAGCAAATATTTGTCCGAGAATAGTTGTTCTTGTAAAGTTAAATAAGGTCAATGATGCTGAAATACCCATTAGGATAAACAGACCAATCAGTATCATAGTCCTCTTCTTTTTTTCTTTTTCTTCTGGTTTTCTATTCCACCAATCACATATTGTTACATATAAAGAAATATTAGTGCATGCATAGAACATACCACAAATATTGTAGTTAACAAAAAATGAAGTATATCGACCTGTATAAAATGGTCTATGAAGCATTGCTTTAATGGTGATATATACAAATGACAAAATGAAAGCAGTCTTCACTACTGAGACAATTAGCTCTCTTACCTCGGACTTCCTAAATAAATAAAAAGCAATGCAAAATGCCACAATGATATACCATGCGTAGTAATACTGCCCTATCGTAAAAGCTAGTGAAACACAAAATATAAGCCATAGTACAGATAAAATACGATTACCCGATAAAAGTTCTTTATATGTTTTATTTTTTATTAAATCAACGATTACCGAAATAATAGCTACGCCATATATAAGTGCAACAAGCTTCCCCATTCTTATAACATCTACATGTTCATATTTGCACGCATCATAGATAAGTTGATTCTCATATAAATAATGGGTCACCAAATAGCATACTGGTATGTAAATAAGAGACCATATATTAATCCATGTTTTAGCTGGCATTAACGCAAGAATGATAATTCCGAATATTATACAAAATGGTCTTATTCCGATCTGCTGCTCGTAATTAACACCTGCATTTGTATAATTCATACTCATTATTATCATTGCTATAAAACCACATAAACATATTAAATATTTATAGGTTTCTTTTTCTCTTAATTTTTGCATTAAAGCCTGCATACCATTCTCCTCAAAAAATAGTTCTACTTCTCTGGTGTTCTTATCGTATAGTCATTGTGATCCAATGATATATTAGGATTATAATAAGGATCTCCTAGATCAAGAACCTCATTCCACTTTGCTTTAAATCTGTCTGACTCATCATCATAGCGCTTCATTTGCTCTGGAGACACATCGAGCCCTCTCGACTGCCATTCATAATGGAACAATTCTGCAAATGGAGTGAAAATATTTAAATAGTTCTTACTTCTAAGTTTCAAACACAAATCAACATCGTTAAGGCACACCTTGAATGATTCATCAAGCCCGCCAACTTCATCGTACTTGGCACGACTCACCATAAGACAAGCTCCTGTTACAGCCGACATATTCTGCGCATAACAAAGCTTTCCCATATATCCAACAGCTTCTCTGTTAAAAAGACACATAATATGACCAGCAGTACGATGCTGCCCAAGCTGAAGAACAACGCCTGCATGCTGAACAAGGAAATTAGGATAGTAAAGCTTGGCACCTACAGCACCCACATCTTCTCTTTGTGCATACATAAGCATTTCATCAATCCACTGCATTGATATAACCTGAATATCATTGTTGAGAAGAAGTACGTAATCACCACTAGAATTTCTTACGCCCAGATTATTAATGGCTGAGTAATTGAACTCACCTTCATACTTTACAACCTTAATTTTACGATTATTTTTTAATTCATCGTAATATTCAAAAATTTCTTTTGTCTCACTATTATTTTCAACAACAATTATTTCGTAATTGTCATAAGCTGTACGCTCTACGATAGAATCAATACACCTCTTAAGGTCCTCCTTATGATCCTTATTGGCTATTACAATAGAAACTAGAGGCCTTCCAATAATTTCATATGTTATCTTGAAGATAGTTGGAAACGCTCTTGTTGATGTTATCTTGAAATTTCTAAAGCCATGCCTCCTTAGGTGATCAGCTACTGCTCCCTTGGCTGCATCAATGGCATACTCTTTTGCTTCAATTCCGCTGGCAACACTGGCCTTGTGACTTCTCCAGTAATATAAAATCTTAGGTACATGAACAACATTTTTAGCTTTGTCTGTAAGTCTAAGTATCATATCATGATCCTGGCTACCATCAAATTGTGTCCTAAAAAGTTCTGTTCCTTCCAAAAGTTTTTTATCAAAACAGCTAAAATGACAAATATAATTATTGGCTCTTAAATTATCAATGGCATAGTCTGGCTTAAAATGAATGGTGAGCATCTTATTGATATTCTTGTTATCAAATGTAACCTCATCACAATATATATAATCTGCATCTTTTTCATTAATAACTTTTACATACTCATATAGTGCTGATGGGTGAAGAATATCATCGTGGTCAAATAGACCTATGAACTCACCGGTAGCCATTTTATAACATTCATTTGTATTACCTGAAATACCCTGATTTTTTTCAAGTTTTTTATATACTATTCTGCTATCTTTACTTGCATATTCCTGACATATACTACCCACAAAACTATGCTTATCATCGGAACCATCAGCAAGACATAGCTCCCAATTGGAATAAGTCTGCTTCAAAACAGAATCTATCATATCATGAAGAAAATTCTTTGGAGTGTTATATAAAGGTACAAGAATACTTATCCTAACATTTCTATCAAACGATGTAGCCTCCTGGCGTTTCCTTTCCTGACTATTTGGAAATCCAGCTGTTCCATAGCTCTTCATAGCCTTATTCTGTCGTCTTTTAAACTTTATTTTTTCAATAACACCCTTCAGTGAGCCACAGTTCTTTACGCGCTGAACTTCAAACCTTATCTTATGTATTGTCATCTTGAAAGGTTTAATCATTCGATAAAAAATATTATTTCTAACCCTATCAACCTTGGCTTGAAGTTCTGCATTCTTAGCCTGAAGTTCTGTAAGTTCATCGCTAGCCTGAATGCGAAGGGCTCGTTCTCTTTCAAAGAGTGCTTTGTAGTCAACCTCTTCTAAGTCATTTATACTATTATTGATATTGTTATCGTTTCCCAACATATTAATCTCCAAAAACTAAACTAATCTCTTGGCAGCTGTAAGTAATCCATGTGCGGCTGCCTCTGACATATATGCATATGTAAATATTGCCTCTAGATGATTTTCACTCATAAGCTCTAATTTGGCTAAATGAATATTCATATTAGGATCATTTGTTTCAAATATATAACCTGACATATCTCCACGGAGCTTTCTTCCATTACACTCAAGATACTTTTTGCCAAACGATGGCAACGGTTTTCCATTGATAAGTAACGAATCAATAAAAATCGCACCTGCTCCCATCATAGGATCAATACGCAAATTAATTACATCTCCTGGAAAATCAATGGAAAAAGATAGTTTGCCACCTTCATACTTCGCCTTCTTAACAAAATATGAATTGTCCTCACTATATCCCTGACCTTTATCGGTATATATCTGCACTCGTTCAATTTTCTCAATAGCAGCCCCTGCACCAAGGAACTTCTCTGGTCTAATAATATCACAGCCTATCTCTTCTCTCATTTGAGCCAAAGAAAAATGACTATCTTGAACCATCTTATGAAATTCAACTTCCTGTCTGGTATATTCTTCTATGTCACTACTTGTAATACCAAGTTCCTTAAAGCATTCAGAAAAATCCACTTTTTCTCTTGCTTCATTTTCCTGTGAATAGCAATATAGTGCTCTATATGTTTGATATTTTGCATCCATTGGTTCTTTTTTTATCCACTCATAATCAATGATAGTCCAGTTATCATCATTAATAAGTACATTAGAAAAAACAAGATCCAAATCATTTATATTTTTATCAGCGTTATAGTCTATTTTTCTATTAAACTCTAAAACAAGTTTATTAAAGCCATTCATATCACCAGACTTAACCCTTGCATCAAGCATTTCTGTTAAGGTCTTTCCTTGGATATAATCAAATACTGCTACCGGTACGCCTTCTTCTTTTTCTATTCTACATGGGCACACCTTAAGTTCGCTTCCTTCATATTTTTTAGAAAGACTAATATATGTATTAAACAGCTCTTCAACATGAGAATACGCCTTTATATCAAGTGGATACTTTTTGACCACTCTCTTTCCTTCTTCCTCACACATCACTGTGCTAATAGAATATTCTTCAGCCCTTTCATTGCTAAATCGTACAAACTCCACATCGACATCTGGACCAAGAATAGCCATATATGAATTAGAAAACACTGGAAATAATCCATCCTCTATTATTCCATCAAATGCATTTTTCTCGTTGAATAATAGAAGTCTCTCCCTATCAAAATTCCTTATATTGTTGGACAATTCCCCTGGAAGTGGAAGTCTTTTATCGGAAAAAATAGTTGTAGGAAATTTATAATCAGGATATGGGTAATAAAAATGATATTCACTGACTCCACATTCATTAAATATATTCTCAAGACCATTTCTAGAAAAGGTCCGAACATAACCACCCTGTGGATAGCTTTCTATACCCGAAAAATAGGTTCCAAGGTGATCCTCCTTGCAACCAGCAAAATATTTGAGTCCATGTTTATTTTCAATGGCGATAACAATTCTTCCTCCATCCTTCACATGCTTCTTTAATATGTTAAGAAACTTGTGAAATGGTTTATCGCCCCCCATATAACTCTGGCCATATTCAAATACACCTATTAAACAGATGTAGTCATAGTCCGTATCGAGCCCTGGCTCAACATCAAGAAAATTGCCCACATGAATGGTTACATTCTCACACTCTTCATGCCTATAAGCATTAACCTGACTTCTCTTCTTCGACAAATCAATACTTGTTACCTGACCTGCCATTTTAGCAAGTGCCCCTGTAATTGCACCACATCCGGAGCCAACTTCGAGAACTTTATCTGCTTTTGTAATCGGTAGCCAGCTTACAATATTTTCACGTTGCTTCGAAAAATGATAAAGCACCGGCCAATTAACAGCCTCGTCTATTGCCGAAGCATAATCTTTTTTTTCTTTATTTTTAGCTATTTCAAGAAGTACATCTTCTATATCGCCATCACTGTATAAATCACTGCCCTGATAGCAGTTCAAATTCATTTCGATATTTCCAATCTTCTCTGTTTTATTGCTCATAATAATCCTTTTACAATCTATTTTGACTCTACAGAAGCAATGCCCCACTTTGCCTTTAGGAGTTCAAATACCTTACCTACTGTGAGCCCCTGAACAAGCGTTGTGAAAATAATAGTTATATATGTGACAAATAATATGAAACTATACGCTTCTTCTGGTAAATACTCTACTGCGCTCATGGCAAGTGCCAGGCATAAACCGCCTTTAAGGCCACCCCAGGTCATAAGTAATGAAAATGGCTGCATCGGATAATTATCTGGACACTGTCTACTGATTTTTGCCGAGATAAACACGCCGATATACCTGGCCACAAGATTAAACACAATGGCTGCTATAGCAACAACCACAAAAAACTTAACCTTTGTAACATATAAGAATGACATACCTATTAACACATACAGCATATAATTTAGAAGCTTATCAATAATAGCCCAAAAGTCCTTGTAATAATCTGCCGGATCAAGATCAGCATCAGTCGCTTTATACTTATCCATCATGGTCGAGAAATATATACCACAAACAACAGAGGCTATAACACCTGAAAATCCATTATGCTCACAAATTGTATAGCATAACGCAACTGTAAGCATCGAAATAATAATATGCTTAATAGGATCTCTTGTAGCCTTTAATAAAAGGGCAAATACAAATGACAGCATTAATCCTACAAATATGGCACCAAATAATTCTTTTCCCATAACAAAAAGGAAATTGCTACTTTTAGTATCAAGATAAAGGTCTTTGATAAAAATAAATAATGCCACACCTGTACCATCATTGAAAAGACTCTCACCTTCCATTACTGCTGTAACATTTTTGGTGAGTCCCATTTTATTTAATATACCTGTTGCTGCAATAGGATCTGTTGGAGACACAATTGATCCAAGTAGAAAGCAAAGTGTAAATCCAACATTAAGGCCAATTATCTTGGTAACTATCCAGAATAATACGCCATAAATACTAGATGCAATTAATGTAGTAAGTAACGCTAAAAGACTTATATGCTTAATATTATGTACTAATGAAGGCAGCTTTAGTTCACTTGCACCAGTAAAGAGCATGAAGCATAAAAGTACCTCAAGCAAAATCTTATCCAGTCTGTATTCTGTGACTGCTTCCTCAATATTTTCAGAAAAGCTTATAATCTCATTTTTAATTAATATTGATAAAACAATACCAACCACTAGAGAAAACAGGAGTAATGCTATTTCATCTGGCATCTTGGTCACCTTTTCATTGAATAAAGAAAAAGTGACTACCAAAAATAGTATTACTGCTAAAAATATAAGTGCATATTCCATTAAATATTATCCTCCAACAAATGGTGCTACTTCACTTCTATAATGGAATTCATATCGTAAAATCCAACTGAATCCTTATCTGAAATGACAGTGACATTTATTACATCATACAGACGATGATATACTTCAAAATTGTGATCCTGATAACCAGTTACTCCAAGGCTAAGAAGATATTCTCCGCCCTGTAAATTCATTTCCTGCGTAAATGTAATATATTTGGTTATCCCCTCTTCTACCGGCTCCAGAAAAGCCTTCTCAAACATGGTATTAGTACCTGTTATTTCAGTTCCCTTAATATTCTTGAACGAAAAAGCAAAAATAGGCTGGGGCAGCGTTCTGTTGAACTTAACCTTCATATGAACAGTAAACCTTGTGCCTTTTACTATTGAAGAAGTCTTTGTTCCACCTTCGTCGGTGATATAGTACTCCTCCATAACTGCGGACATATCACCATACTCCAGTTTTTCAGGATTCATACCATCCATATCCGAAGTATCATTCTCCTTGTTATCTGGATCATATTGACCAACAAGAACTCTTTTATATACATCTATCATTTCCTTAGGAGTACCCTCACCAAGCTTAACACCCTTATCAAGGAGCACTACCCTGTCACAGTACTTACTTATTGCACTTAAGTCATGACTAACAAATAATATGGTTTTTCCCATTTTTTTGAATTCTTCAAACTTATGAAAGCACTTAGACTGAAAGAACACGTCGCCTACTGAAAGAGCCTCATCAACTATTAATATTTCCGGATCAATATTGATAGCCACCGCAAATGCAAGTCGGACAAACATTCCTGATGAATATGTTTTTACAGGCTGATAAACATAATCACCTATATCAGCGAACTCAAGGATTGCAGGAAGCTTTTCATCAATTTCTTTTTCTGAAAATCCCATCATCGTTCCATTAAGATATATATTCTCTATGCCGTTGTACTCCTGATTAAATCCTGCGCCAAGCTCTAGAAGCGCCGATATTCTTCCATCTACTATAAGCTCACCTTCAGTAGGATGAAGTACACCTGTTATTATCTTAAGTATTGTTGATTTTCCAGAGCCATTGGTTCCTATAATACCAACAGTTTCTCCCTTGTACACATCAAAGCTCACATCATTTAGAGCCTTATGATCCTTGGAAAGTCGTTTTCTTGTAAGTCCAAGCGACTCCCTTAATCTGTCAGATCCGCGACTGTACAATCTGTATATTTTATTAATGTGATCAACCTTAATGGCCACATCTCTTGATTCTTCCATCTTTATCCCCTAAAAAACTACATCACATCTGCGAAATGTACTTTGAGTTTATTGAAAATTCTATTGCCAATGAAAAACAGTACTATTGTAAACACCCAAAAATACAGGGTATACCATCCATCCTGCCAAAACCACTTCTGACCTGATACTGCATCTCTATATCCACACACTATATAGCATAGCGGATTAAGCTTTATCAGCATTCCAGCCTTTCCACCAAGCATACCTATATCCCAAAGTATTGGTGTAGCCCACATTCCAAGCTGAAGTCCTATATTAATGATTTGTTGGAGATCCTTGAAAAATATTACAATTGCACTTGTAGCGTATATCGCTCCAAGTGTGAGGATAGTCACACAGAATGTATAATATACAATCTGAAGCATATATAACGATGGTGGATAACCGTAAAAAAGAGTTAACAAAATTAATATAAACGCAAAAAAGATATGAGTAAAGCTGGCCGATACGACCTTGATAACTGGTAAAATATTAATATTAAATACCACTTTTTTAACTAAATAGTTATATTCTACAAGGGCATTGGTTCCGCCAGTAAGTGCCTCCGAAAAATAAAACCATGGAACCAATCCTGCTGTCAGATATAGAACATAAGGCAAATCCACACCACTCGCGATAAGCTGCGCTTTTGTTTTCAATATAAGATCAAACACTATCCAGTACATAATGACTGTAACAACAGGTTGCACAAAAGCCCATACCTTACCAAGGTATGAGCCTGCATATCTCTTTTTAAAATCATTTTTAGACAGCTTCCATATGATATTTCTATTCTTCCATATGCTAAGTAAACTCTCTTCAGCGCTGCGTTTTTTTTCTGCCATTATTTCCCACTCTTATTTACTATTTCTACTTTTTAAAAACTCCAGGTAGCTTGGCCACTTAGTATCTCTATCTGAGAATGTAAGGTCAGCTGCTGTCATTCCTTCTGGCATAGGCCACTCGACACCGATTGTTGGATCATTCCATGGAAGTCCACCTTCATCGTTAGGATGATAGAAATCTGTAACCTTGTAACAGAACTCTGCATATTCAGATAAAACTATAAAACCATGAGCAAAATTCTTTGGTACAAAGAATTGCTTTTTATTCTCTTCAGATAACAAAACTCCATGCCACTTACCAAATGTTGGTGATCCTTCACGAAGATCTACCGCAACATCAAAAACCTCACCTTTAATAACTCGTACTAACTTGTCCTGAGGATAGTTAATCTGGAAATGAAGCCCTCTTAATACGCCCTTCTTGGAAGCAGACTGATTGTCCTGTACAAATACCTGATCAATCCCAGCTTCCTTAAAATCATTATAATTATAAGTCTCGCAAAAATAACCTCTTGCATCACCAAATACACTTGGTGTTATGACCTTTAATCCTTCTATTTCGCATGTTTCAACTGTTATCTTTCCCATAAAAGTCTCCATTCTTTTCATAAAGCCGTACTGTTTTCACACTATTTGTCCCGACTAATTAACTTCTATATAACTAACATCAAGGTCAACCCTTGTATTAATACCATCGATAAGTCCACTCGATGAATACTGCCACATATCATACTTACCTGTATACTGAGGTGTTCCTACATACTCGGCGTCCCATATCACAAATTCTTCGAGCTCGCTGGCATTAAGATTTCTATAGTACCAACTTCGGCTGGCATATACGCCACCATGATATCCTGCACTATCAATTGTTTTGCAAAATGCCTTACATACCTTTGTTCTTGTATCAGCATCGAGAAGGTCTGCACGACCATTACCGCCAGCACCTTCCGTATCTATAAAGATTGGATAATCAATCTTTGAATTTTCAAGCAAAGAAACTATCATAGATGCTTCTTCCACTGCTTCCACTTCATTTGTTGCCTGAGTGAAGAAATATACGCCTACCTGGATACCTGCTTCTCTTGCCCCCTGCAAATTCTTCTTGAAGTATGTATCCTCTACAAGAACTCCTGTTTTAGAGCCTCTATATCCTGCTCTAATTATCGCAAATTCGACACCGGATTCTTTCACCTTATTCCAGTCTATATCACCCTGATAAGCTGATACATCTATACCGAACGAACTTTTATCAGATTTCTTTATTGTCTTGTCTTCTGTATCATCAGCGGTTTCAAGTGCAGTTGCCGCCGCAGTATCTTCCTGCTTAGCATCTATATCACTTTCATCATAAATATAATAAGAAATATCACTTATAACTTTATACTCAAGCTGATCCTTGACAGAAACGCGAAGTGGCTCGCTTGGCACAACATACCCATCAGTACTTTTTAGTGATACATAATAGTCACCCGATTCCATGGCTGGTATCGTAATTAACCCATCACTATCAACATCCTTGTACTCTCCTGAGCCATCAACATTTACATAGAACGACTTTCCAGTCACAACGCGCCCACTCTCATCAAGTACCTTCACTCTTATATCCTTCCACACACTTGTGGCCTGAATATACAGTCGTGGCATGGCCTCAATTTCTGGCACCGTAATCGCATTATCATTGTCAAAGAATGTATCATCTTTAAGAAAGCTAGTAAGCTGCTCCTCTGAAAGATTAGGTCCTATATTAGGGTAAACTGTCTCGCTACTAACAGCCTGATTAGAATCACTATTATCCGTGCTACTAGCACCATTAATATACAAAACCAGAAGTGCTATAAGTGAAACAATCGACAATGATATAAAAATAGTATAGCCTTTCAGCTTAGAGTCCATTGGCTACCTCTACTAAATATTTGCCATAATCAGTCTTCATAAGTGGCTCAGCAAGAGCAAGTAACTGCTCCTTATTAATAAAGCCTCTCTTAAACGCTATCTCTTCAATACATGATATGTATAATCCCTGTCTCTTCTGGAACGCTGCAACAAAATCAGCAGCATCAAGAAGTGCATCGTGATTACCAGTATCAAGCCATGCAAATCCACGACCAAGAGTTTCAACACGAAGAGTTCCTCTATTAAGATACTCATTGTTGATACTGGTTATCTCTATCTCGCCCCTGCTTGAAGGCTTAACATTTTTTGCTATTTCAACAACATCATTATCATAAAAATACAAACCAGGAACCGCATAATTACTCTTAGGATTTTCCGGCTTTTCCTCGATTGAAATGGCCATTCCAAACTCATCAAATTCTACTACGCCGTACTCTCTTGGATCACGTACATAGTATCCGAAAATTGTGGCACCTTTATCTCTTGATGCAACGGTTCTAAGTAATTTTGAAAAGCTCTGTCCATAAAAGATATTATCGCCAAGAATAAGGCAAACACTATCGTCACCAATAAAATCCTCACCAATAATAAACGCATCGGCAAGTCCCCTTGGAGATTCCTGCACAGCATAGTTCATACGAAGGCCAAGCTGCGAGCCATCACCAAAAAGTTCCTTAAAAGTTGGAAGATCTCTAGGTGTTGAAATAATAAGTATATCCTGTATACCAGCAAGCATAAGAATAGACAATGGATAATAAATCATTGGCTTATCATATACTGGCATAATCTGCTTAGATATGGCCTTAGTTAATGGATATAATCTTGTACCACTACCACCTGCTAAAATAATACCCTTCATGTAAAAATCCCCTCTTACTTATTCTCGTACATATCCTCATAATACTTTTGATAATCACCAGAAGTAACATTCTTCATCCAGTCTTCATGCTCAAAAAACCATGCAATAGTAAGCTTGATGCCTTCTTTAAACATAGTCTCTGGCTCCCATCCAAGATCCTTCTTAATCTTATCTGGAGCAATAGCATATCTTCTGTCGTGGCCCTTACGATCTTCTACATATGTGATTAGATTTGTATTAATATGAGCCTTTCTAGGATCGCTATCTGGAAGCATCTCATTAAGTGTCTCAATTATTATATTTATAATCTGAATATTCTGCTTTTCATTGTGGCCACCGATGTTATATGTTTCAAAAAGCTTTCCCTTCTCCTGAACCATATCAATTGCCTTGGCATGATCCATAACATATAACCAGTCACGTACATTCTTTCCATCACCATAAACTGGCAATTTCTTACCCTGAAGAGCATTGTTAATAATAAGTGGAATAAGCTTCTCTGGGAACTGATAAGGGCCATAATTATTTGAACAATTAGTTATATTGGCTGGGAACTTATATGTATCCATATATGCCTTTACAAGCATGTCTGAAGAAGCCTTACTAGCTGAGTATGGACTATGAGGATCATAAGGAGTGGTCTCATAAAAGAATGCATTATCATCATCAGGAAGAGATCCATAAACCTCATCTGTAGAAACGTGAAGAAACTTCTTGCCCTCCTTAAATGTTCCGTCAGGCTGCTCCCATGCAGCCTTGGCACAGTTAAGCATAACTGCTGTACCAAGAACATTGGTCTGAACAAAAACTTCTGGATTCTTAATACTTCTATCAACATGACTTTCAGCTGCGAAATGAACAACTCTATCAATATCATTTTCTGTAAAAATCTTAGCTATTGCTTCCTTGTCGCATATATTAGCCTTAACAAATGTATAGTTTTCTCTTCCTTCTATATCCTTGAGATTCTCAAGATTTCCCGCATAAGTAAGCGCATCAACATTAATAATTCGAATATCATTATCATATTTCTTAAACATGTAATGAATATAATTCGAACCAATAAAACCTGCACCACCTGTAACTAAATAAGTTCTCACAATTAGCTCCTTCTTAATGTTTATATTAGATATTTAATAATTAACTAACTATTGCCGGACCACGTAAATCCAACATATAAGTATAACTCAATATACATCAAATGTAAAACCTACGCCTAGTATCCAAGATAGCTCATATTAAGGTCAACATTGCCTGGAACACCTGCTATCGAACCCTTATCTGTGTACTGCCAAAGGTCATATCTACCCGCAAGTGTTGCTTTAGAATAGTACTGGGCAAGCCATATTCTATAACCATTTAACTGGTTATAATCCACCTTATTGGTAAACCAGGACTTTGAAGCATATACACCTGCAGTATACCCGCTGTTTTGCACTGTCTGACAGAACGCTCTACAAACAGCTGTTCTTTGAGACTTGCTAAGTCCATCTGCTCTACCTGCGCCTCCCGCACTTTCAGTATCAATAAAGATTGGATAAGAAACACCGCCATATGTTTTAGCAAGATTTACGCACATCGAAGCTTCTTGTACAGCCTCTGCCTCAGTAACTGCCTGAGTAAAGAAATATAAACCAACCTTAAGCCCTGCTGCCTTGGCACCCTGGATATTTGTTCTAAACATTGGGTCTTCTATGAGAGATCCCTGTGTGGATCCTCTATAACCTACTCGGATAATTACATATTTAATACCAGCATTCTTAACTGCAGTCCAGTTAATGTTGCCATTCCACTTAGAAACATCAATTCCAAGAATTCCACTTGTATTAGTAGTAAGAATTCCATCTGAAGTGAAGCTGTATGAAACGCCCTGAATAACCTGATCACCAGTTACCTTGTTGCCGTTCTTGTCATAATAATAGGTGTTGCCACCTATTGTCTGCCAACCTGTATATTTAGTTCCAGCTTTCTTCACATAATATGTCTGACCATCTTTATAATCGCCATTAGTAGCAGCAACATAATTACCGTTGCCATCTTTAATGTATACAGCCTGACCATCCTTAGTTTTAAGGGCTGCGCTTGTATCTACTGTTGGTGAAGCCTTTTTAATTTCTACCTCATAGCTTTTTTCTGCAGTACTTGCCTCAGACTTACCTTCAAGTGTAATGCTATATACAACCTTTATAGATGCCTTGCCTTCTTTTATACCTTTAAATGATGCTTGTGCACCATTACTTGATGAAAGAGATAAGCAATCACTTCCTGAAGTTACTGACCATGTATATGAGCCTGCGTTCTGAGCCACGCCATCGACCTTACCCACTGCTGTTACAGATATCTCTTTCCCGTTCTCGACAGTAACAGGTGCATTGCTCCAATCCACAGAAACAACTTTTTCTGGCGCAGGAGTAGGATCAGTTTGTTGTGTATTACTATCAGTTTTATTATTTTCACCGCCTGTCGACTCTCCTGTATTAGCATCAGATGTATCGCCAGATACACTATCAGGATCTTTTACAAGTGTATACTTCACATTAATATATGCTGAAGGTCTGTTATTTATTGCAGCAAGATACTCGTTTAATACTAGTATATCCGCCTTACCGCTAATCTTTGGATCAATAATCTGACTTTTATCTATTACCTCATATGTAAAATTTGAATCAGACGATGTTTGAGATGATTCAACCCATTCTACGGTATCCGTTAATAATGAGCCTTCTTCTTCAACATCCTTAAGTGCTGTATCCTCTGCTGCTGCATTAATTTCGGATTCAGACTTAACAAGATCTGCAACATCTATAACCTGATATTCCACCTCACCCTTAACAGTTACCGTTTCAGGAACATCAACAAATGTTGTTCCATCAATGGCTGTTATTGTTAAAGAATACTTTCCTGGTTCCATATCCTTTTCGAATATGATGCCATCCTTATCTTCATCCTTAAATACAAACTCTGTACCTTCCTTTAAATTCTTGGCATCTTTTTCGATAAATGTAAGTGTCGCTTCGAATTCTGTATCTTTAATTAATAGTTCGCTTTCGCTATTAAGGAACTTAATCTTTGCATCTTTATTTAACGAAACAAACGACACCTTAACCTTAGATGCATCTGTTTCTACAACTATCTCTGGCTCTTCTACTATAGTTTCTTTTTGATATGCCATATTAGCCATTGCTTCAAGCCCCTGCATTCCAGCATTAGATAAGCTAGCATAATCACAGCCCACCTCATAAAGAGACACTGCGCTTATGGCCGAACTATTTTTACCTCCAGTTATAGCTACAACTCCAACCACAATTAATAAAACTATTGCTGCAGCGCCAGCTAAAATATAGTTAAGCTTATTGCCAAGTGCTCCAAAAACTCCAAGTATTGTTTCTTCGTCCTCATCCTCGTCTTCATCAATATCAAGGTCATCAATGTCGGTAAACTCAACATCATCGTCCATTTGAACTTCACCATCTTCAAGATAATCCTCGACATAACCATCCTCGACATAGCGTTCCTGTTCTTCGATATAACGTTCTTCTTCATATATCTCAAGAGCTTCATCTGAATTGCTAGCAATGAGGATTTCTTCCTCTTCTTTTACTTTCGAAGTTTCTTCATAATACTCCTGCGGCATATTATCCTCTGCTTCAATTTCCGCGATTTCTTCAGCGCTTACCACATCACTTAGCATTGTGAAATCTTCGTCACTTTCTTTGGGCTCTTCGAAGTATTCAGTCTCCGAATATTCTTCGCCTGAATAATCATCCTCCTCCGAATAATCATTATCACACGTGCTGATAAGTTCTTCTATATCATCATTTTCCAAATCAATAATCTGTAGTGTATTTTCCAAATCTGTCATATTCTGTTTATCCTTAGTCTTCATAATTCCCTCTAGTCAATCTCCTTTTTAGCACTAGTTATCCAAAATACAATAGTTAGTATACCATAATATACCATGTTATGTAAATCTACTACATTTTGATTATTAATTTTGATTACTTATTCTCAATAAAAAAGTCGCTCCAAGGTCCAGCCTTAGAGCGACTTCCATCTGCTTCTTAATATATTATTAGTCGAGCTTTGTTCCACACTTATCACAGAAATTACCCTTAACTACGCTTCCACACTTTGGGCATTTCTTTCCGCCACCAATTCCATATGCCCAATCAGCAAACTTTGATACAAATGGAATATTCGCATCCTTTTCCTTAAGGATATTGAGAATAGCAATAACAACAAATACAATAATTGCTACATCAACAGCCTCTCTTACAAAATAGAAAATCTTGTCATAAGCCTTAGTAAATGAGTAGTATGACGACTCATAATCAGTAATAAACTTACCAATCCAGCTAACAGGTTTATTTAAGATAGAAATACACTCTGAAACAAGCCACTGGACACCTATCAATCCACATGCCTGAAGGCACTGCTTTGAAGCCCACTCATCCTTCTCAACACCAATAACAAATGCTGTTAAAAGAAGTAATCCTAATACCTGTCCAAACCATGCAAGAATCATTGCAACAACTGCATAACACACAAAAGTAATGCCATATTTTCCTTTTCTCATTACATCAACCTCCATTTATAATATAAAGCTATTAACAGAATTTTTTCTGTTTGATATATATAATAGCAGAAAAAATGATGTTGTGCTAATATAATTTATGTAAACCTTATACTTAACCAATCAAGGAAATTATATTTATGAAAAAAATACTTTGGCTAATAGTTCTGCAGATAAGCATATTCATTTATACACTTGGTGGAATTGCAAGCAAATTTGCTTCAATGGAAGAAAGTATAACCCTTAAATTCCTGGCACTTTACCTTGGCGAAATAGTGATCCTTGGAATATATGCTATTATATGGCAGCAAGTTATAGCACGAATAGATTTGTCCATTGCATACGCCAACAAAGGAGCAGCACTTATATGGTCTCTCATCTGGGCGATAGCAATATTTGATGAAAAAGTAACTGCTTGGAATATTATTGGAATAGTCATTGTTATGATAGGAATTGGCCTTGTAAATAGCAGGGATAATATAAGCTCAAAAGAAGAATATAGCCCCCTAAACGAGAATTCTAATGGCGCCTTAGTCGATGGCTTTACTGATAATATAAAGGAGGATGAACATGAATAAATATTACATCCTCATAATTATATCCATATCAATAGCTGCACTTTCTCAGATTCTTCTAAAAAAAGCTGCTACTAAAAAATATGATTCTTTATTAAAACAATACATTAACCCTTTTGTTATTATAGGATACCTGCTAACCTTTACTTCTATGATAATTACTATCATATGTTACAAGGGCCTCGAATATAAAATTGTTCCATTAATGGAGTCCCTAGGTTTCATAATTGTAATGTTTCTTAGTCGTATTTTCTTCAAAGAAAAACTTACAACAAAAAAAATTGTTGGAACAACTGTTATTCTCATCGGTATAGTAGTTTATTATATTTAAGAATTACTTAATCAAAATACTATATACTACAATTTATATAAAATAATATGGGAAGCTGATGCAATAGAACTTTTATCCATTGCATTAATTCATAAAACACTAGATTGGAGATACTAATGAAAAAAGATAATAAAACAGGGACTAAAAAAGATAATAAAAAAGAGATAAAGAATAATGCCAAAAAAGCTTCTAAAGATATTGAAATTAGAGAGCTTGAGGGCTTAGACGAACCTATTGATGGTGAAGAAGATTACAACAATGAGTACGGTGAAAGCGATGCTGAGGATAATGATTCTGGAAAGATAATACATATTGCTTTTATATTATTAGTAATCGGCCTAGTTGCTGCTGTAATCATTATGATAGTTCGATGGAACAAAGGTAAGGATCTTGTCATTGATGAAGAAGAACGTGAGTCCGGCTTCAACATCGAGTCTATGGATTACTATTCAAGATTTGATCCAACTGAAGATTATGTGGATGATGGAGTTATTAACATTGTTATAATGGGCGATGATTTCTTATGTCAGTACAATGACGAAACAGGCATTCCTGCTCTTATAAAAGAAGCTACTGGTGCCAATGTAACTACTCTCGCACTTGAAGGTCAGACTATTTCCAATATTGCATCGTCATATTCGATGGATGAAACAAGAGACTCCTTTAATCTGTTACTCACATTAGTTCAGTTATGTGGTGGTGACGATGGCGATTTTAGCCTTTCCGAGGCAGCTCTTGAATACATCGATGACAATGAGAAATATAAAAAATATATGGACGAGTGTTCCGTTGTTGATTTGGACACCACTGACGTTCTTATTATAATGCTTGGACAAAACGACTATATATATGGACGTAAGTGTTATCTTGATGAAAATGCAGATGAAAAAGACAATTATGACTTATCCAATATGACTGTTACTCTCAGTCGTTCACTTTCAACTGTAAAGGAACGATTCCCTAACCTTCAAATCATAATGGCATCACCATCTATGATGAAGACCGCCAACAAAGATGGCAACTTAGTTGGTGCGGATACCGTTAATAATGGATATGCTTATTATGGAAATTATATTTCAGGAATTGCTGGTATGAGTCAGCTCAATTGTGTCACATTCGTGGACAATTACTTAATGCCTGACTTTAACCCTGATAACTACGAGGAATATCTGGAGCCTAACGGCTTATATCCTAATGCGAAAGCAAGAAAAATGATTGCTGATCATATAGTAGAGAACTTCTACTTTAACAGACAGTCTGATTATAAAAAATAGAAGAATAAAACTTAAAATATAAATTCAAACAAAACTGCTGTAACGCTATTGTTCTCTTTGCCTTCTAGCTTCATAGAGAATAATAGCTGCACTTACAGCCGCATTGAGTGATTCTATTTGTCCACTCATCGGAATCTTAACTGTACCTGTCGATGACTGGATTGCTAGTCTTGAAAGGCCATTGCCTTCATTTCCTATTACTATGGCAACCTTACCCTCATAATTAACAGAAGTATAATCAACATTGTCATCAAGTGCTGCAGCATACACCTTGATGCCATCTTTTTTCATATCGCGAATAGTTTCAGATACATCTGGCACATAAACAAAAGGTACCCTCATAATCGCACCCATTGTGGACCTTGTGACTTTGGGATTGAATATATCAACCGTCCCCTTGCTCATAATAACACCGCGTACGCCAGCTGCTTCAGCCGTTCTAATAAGCGTACCCAAATTTCCTGGATCCTGAATATCCTCCAAAACAAGATATAATCCGCTTTCATCATCAAGAATGTCATCTAATTTATGATGTGGCATCTTAACTATAGCCATTATTCCCTGGGGCGTAACAGTATCGCTCATCTTAGAAAAGACCTGTTCCGATACAATCTCATACTTCACGCCTGCCAAAAAGGCTGCGCCACGGTATTTATCAAAAAAAGCCTGTGTCATATAGGCTTCTACCACATATGAACTCTTAATTTCAGAAAACATGCGGACACCTTCTATAACAAAGGCATCCGCATCTCTTCTTGATTTACTTTTATTCTTTAACTGTATTAAATTTTTAACCTTAATATTAGATATTGAAGTAATCATTATAATATCTTACTAACCTGGAATTCGTATTCTGGTATATCCTTCTGCATTGCAAGTGCTTCGTCAATATCGTAGTCTACAAACTTACCATCCTTAAATGCAACAACACGATTGGTCTTGCCATCGCTAAGAAGATCAGCTGCAATTGCACCCATTATCGAAGCATAATATCTATCCTTACATGTAGGAGAGCCACCTCGCTGCATATATCCAAGAATAGTCGCTCTTGTTTCCATGCCTGTAGCTGCTTCTATTCGCCTAGCCATTGATGTTGAATGACCAATACCTTCAGCATTAATAATAATATGATGCTTCTTGCCAAGCTTTCTATTTTCAATAATATGATTGATAATACTCTGCTCATCATAATCATATTTCTCTGGAAGAAGAATATCCTCTGCGCCATTGGCTACACCACACCATAATGCAATATATCCAGCATTTCTACCCATAACCTCAATGATTGAACATCTCTCATGAGATGACGATGTATCACGTACCTTATCAATAGCAACCATTGCAGTATTAATGGCTGTATCAAAACCAATTGTATAGTCAGTACAAGCTATATCAAGGTCAATAGTTCCAGGTAAGCCAATAGTATTAATCCCTTCATGGGAAAGCTTCTGTGCTCCACGATATGAACCATCTCCACCAATGACAACTATACCATCAATGCCATGCTTTCTACATATCTCAGCGCCTTTTTTAACACCTTCCTCTGTTTTGAATTCCATACATCTGGCTGTACCTAAAATAGTACCTCCAAGAGCAATTGTCTCAGCAACAGAACGACGATCCATATCAATGATTTCTTCATTAAGAAGCCCCTGATATCCCTTCTTTATTCCTTTTACTTGCATACCATTGTCGATAGCCTTACGAACTACTGCTCTTATAGCAGCATTCATTCCTGGAGAATCGCCACCACTGGTAAGTACACCTATGGTCTTAATCTCTTTCTTAACTTCTTTTTGTATTTCCTTTTTAACTTCAGTCTTTGTTTCTTCAACTTGTTTTTTTACTCTAGGCATTGCTTCTCGTCTCCTTACCCAGTCAATAAATATGAACAAGATAATTTTAAATTATCAGTTTATATATTTCAATATGTGACCTTAATATTCTCTTCACCTAAAATATCTGTTAATTCCTTTACCAGAACTGGTTCAATCATCACTGCCTTATTCGAAGGGAGCGATATCACCTTCTTGGTGTCACTAATATATATCTTAACATTGTCACGCCCATCAGATTCATTCATTATTTTTTCAAGTGCAGGATATAATCTGCCATACTCTTCTTCATTAGAAAATTGTAGCCACAAATTACCTGTAATCTCGCTTATATCATGCAGTTCATCACAAATAAGCTTTCCATCCTTACCTGGTTCAACACTGACATGACCTGACATAATCACCCTTGAATCTTCATGGACTTTGCTTTGATACTTCGCATATATCTTAGGAAAAATAATAACTTCAATACTTCCAAATAAATCTTCAAGATCTACAAACGCCATGGCATCATTACGCTTCGTATATTTGATTTTCTTTGAAGTAATCATACCTGCTAGTGAAACCTTATCTCCATCAGAAACATTCATTGTACCATCAGCTAGGGCATCACCATTATCATCCGTTTCCTCGCTTAAATAAAAATCTGTAGTTTTGGTAGAAATACGTTTGTCCCACAAATTAACATATCGCTCAAGAGGGTGACCACTAATATATATTCCTAAAACTTCTTTTTCGAAGCCAAGAAGTACTTCCTTCTCATATTCAGGAACTGTTGGAAGCGTTACCTTAAAATCCTGTTTATCACTATCATCCAGTAAATCAAGAAGACTCATTTGTCCTGACATAGTGTTCTTTTGTTCCTGGTGAATAGAATCAAATATATCATTGTATATCATCATATACTGATGCCTATTGCCACCTAGGCCATCAAAGGCTCCAGCTTTTATAAAATTCTCAACAGCCCTTCTGTTAACACCATTTTGACTATTACGAGACACAAAATCCTCAATATCTAGATACTCACCTGCCAATTCTCGTTCACGAACCACTCCTTCAATGACATTGAATCCCACACCTTTAATGGCAGTAAGAGCATACCTTATACCTTCATTTGTCGGTGTAAAACCTACAAAGCCCTCATTAATATCAGGCGGCAATATAGGTATCCCCATATTTTTACATGTCACAATATAAGCTGATATCTTGGCTGTATTCCCCATATCAGAAGTCATGAGTGCAGCCATATACTCCATTGGATAGTAATATTTTAGATAAGCAGTCTGATAGGCAACAACTGCATAGCAGGCAGCATGCGATTTATTAAAAGCATACTTGGCAAAATCTATCATAGTATCATATATACCATTGGCAGTTTTTTCATCAATACCATTTTTAACACAACCATTTACAACTGCTCTAATTTTCGTTTCATCGAGGCCACTTGCTTTATCCTCTTCTATCTCGGATGCATTGCCATTGACGAATATATTACGCTCATATTCCATAACCGCCATTTTTTTCTTGGCCATAGCACTTCTAACCTTGTCACTTCGTCCCATCGTATATCCAGCAAGGTCTCGTACTATCTGCATAACCTGCTCCTGATAAACAATACATCCATAGGTTGGTGCTAGTATATGCTTTAGTTCAGGACACGCATAAGCAATACTCTTGGTATCAAGCTTACCTGCAATATATCTTGGGATAAAATCCATTGGGCCAGGACGATATAACGATATGCCGGCTATGACTTCTTCAAGATTTTGAGGTCTAAGTTCCTTCATGAAGCTTTTCATTCCAGCACTCTCAAGCTGGAATATGCCATCTGTCTTGCCTGTTGCAATGGATGCATAAACCTTCTTGTCGTCAAAATCAATATGATCAATATCTATATCAATTCCCTTAGTTTTCTTGATATTAATTACAGCATCCTGAATTACTGTCTGCATAGTTAAGCCAAGAAAATCCATTTTAAGAAGTCCAATATGCTCGCACGTATACTTTGG
>JAZRXF010000103.1:0-14950 GCA_045600085.1 Lachnospiraceae bacterium | reverse complement strand
CAAAGGGAGCTAGAGCTTACGCTAACCACAAGTATCTTGTAAAGATGGTTGAGGCAGCTGTAGAGGAGAATCCACAGGTTCCTATCGCTCTTCACCTTGATCACGGTGATTCATTCGAATTATGTAAGTCATGTATCGATGGTGGTTTCACATCAGTTATGATCGATGCATCATCTAAGTCATTTGATGACAATATCGCTTTAACAAAGCAGGTTGTAGAGTATGCTCACGCACACGGCGTAGTAGTTGAGGCTGGGCTTGGTACACTTGCAGGTGTTGAAGATGAAGTTTGTGTAGAAGCTGGTAACGAGAGCTATACACGTCCAGAAGAAGTAGAAGAGTTCGTTGATAGAACAGGTTGTGATTCACTTGCAATCGCTATCGGAACATCTCACGGTGCATACAAGTTCACAGCAGCTCAGTGTACACGTAATGAGAAGGGTATCCTCGTTCCACCACCACTTCGTTTCGACGTATTAAAGGGTGTTATCGAGAAGTTACCAGGTTTCCCAATCGTTCTTCATGGTTCTTCATCAGTTCCACAGGAGTTCGTTGCTATGGTTAACGAGTTCGGCGGAAGCATGCCAGATGCTATCGGTATTCCAGAAGATCAGCTTCGTGAGGCTGCAAAGCTTGCTGTATGTAAGATCAATATCGACTCAGATATCCGTCTTGCTATGACAGGTAACATCAGAAAGTACTTTGCTGAGCATCCAGATCACTTCGATCCACGTCAGTACCTTAAGCCAGCTCGTCAGGCTGTTAAGGATATGGTTGCACATAAGATCGTTAACGTTCTTGGTTCAGACGGTAAGGCTTAAATAGCAGATTTTGTAATTATTGGGCCGGACGTGTAAGCGTCCGGCTCATTTTATATAGGTTATTTATGAAAACACTAAATGATGAAAGACTTGAAGCTATGAGAGCTAAGCTCATAGGGGCAAGACTAGAGTGTAAGCTCAACAGTTTTATGGGTATTGAATGGGTTGAGCTTGAAAAAGGTTATGCTAAAACAAGATTAAAACTAAGGGAAGAGGTATTCAACCCTTACGGGTTTATGCATGGTGGCGCATTGCTTACCATTGCAGATGTTACTGCTGGTACAGCAGCTTGTATGAATGGACATTATGTCACGACAGTTAATAGTAGTATGAACTTTCTTGCCGAGGGAAAAAACACAGAATATATTTATTGTGAGGCAAGAGAACTGAGGTGTGGCAGACACTTGGCAGTATACGATGTACGTATACTTGATGATAATGACAATATTCTTGATAGTGCGGAGTTTTCTTATTTTATAAGTGATAAGGCGGTACTTGATAATTTATAATATATGGAGGGTTATTTATGCTTTGGAAGGATGGAAAAAAGAAGGCGTTAACACTTAGTTATGATGATGGAACAATTCATGACAGAAGATTCATTGATATGCTTAATAAATATGGTATTAAGTGTACCTTCAATCTGATATCAGGAGTTTTCCGTGATGATCATTTTGAGGTTGATTATAGTGAAACACCTATTGAAGATCATAAGTGGGTAATCGTTGCTAAGGATGAAGTTGGTAAACTATACGAAGGACATGAGGTCGCTTCTCATACTGTAACACATCCTAGAATGAATGCTCTTTCTTATGATGAGGTTAAGACAGAAGTTAATGATGACCGAAAGGTTTTACAGGAGCTTACTGGTTATGAGATTAACGGATTCGCTTATCCATGGGGTGAGTATGATGAGCAGTTAATCGAAAGACTTGATAGCCTTGGTATTGTATACGCAAGAAACGTTGAAGACAAACAGGATTTCTCTATTCCTGAGAATTTCCTTAGCTGGAATCCAACATGTCATCATGACAATCCAGAGCTTATTAATCTTTTCAATAAATTTTTGGAATCTGATAATGAAGGAGACCTCTTCTATTTATGGGGACATTCTTTTGAGTTATACATAAATAACAACTGGGATATGCTCGAAGAGTTCTTTAAGCTTGTTAGCCTTCATAAGGATGAGATATGGTTTGCTACCAATATGGAAATATATAATTACATTAAGGAAAATAAATAATATTTATTATCTCAGATCTCCCCACATTATGAGGGGTTAATATGAGATTTTCTCCATAGTCTTTATTTACAGTGATTCGTATAATAAAGTTATAGAGATATGTTAGAAAGGATTCAAAATGCTTAATTACGCAGAATTACTAGAAGAAATTGATTGGAACAAAGTAATACCTTACAAGGCAGCCACACTTGACGACCTTGCGGTACTTAGCGCTCCATCTGCATGTGCACGAAACTGGAATTGTGACAAGTTTGAAATTGACAGTGTTCCAGTAGAAGAAGTTAAGAAAGAACTTGATAAAATGAAGATTGATTCTGTTAGCAGTCTTATGAAGTATCTTCAGCAGGCCAGCGAGAATTTTATCAATAGAGATTATTATTCTTTCTGTAAATGTAAGGGCGAGGGTGAGTATCCAGAAATTAAAACAGAGGAAGGCAAGCAGTATTTTGAGCTTTGTATGAACTATGCACTTAGATTTGTCAACATGGTAAAGGGCAATAGCTTTTTTGCCTGGGATTGCTGCGATATTATAACAGTTGTTCGTATGGCATGTACCTGTGACATAGTTTCAAGAGATATTGCTGAGGATATACTTAGACCAGTATACAAGATGGTAGAGCGATTTACTTCTATAGAGGATTATGCGTATTCATTTATCTGTGGTGGTGCATATCATTGTTTTAAAGATACATGTCGCAATAGTGATGAAACTTATGACAAGGATGCAGACAGATGGTATTTCTACGTATCGAAGTTACTAATTAAAATAACTAAGGATCAGAAGTATTGGGCTGTCTAATAAAGACAACTTAATTAAATAAAAGGAAAAGGGGAAAAATTATGAGTGATTATAATAACTACAACAATTATAACAATTACAATAATGATTCGAATAATTATTCTTCATATGTGAATAACTATGATGATAATTTAAGTGAATCACAGTCAGGTCTTGGTGACACAGTTAGCTATTATTTTAATAGCCTGGTAGATACAGATACTGTTGTAAAGAAGGCATTTGGACTTATGGTTGTTGCACTTCTTATCACCGCATTTGGTGCTGTTGTTACTCCACCTGAAGTTGCAATTACAATGCTTTCTGGTGGAACCTATTTTCTAGTACTTATTGCAGAGCTTGCATTAGTATTCATTGCTAATAAAGCCATTGCAAATAATAATGTGGTACTTGCAGCTGTTTTGTATGTAGCGTATTCATTTGTTACTGGTATGACATTTTCTATTCTTGCATTAGTTTATACTGGTTCAAGTATTACATCCGTATTTCTTATCACATCGGCTACATTTGCTATCATGTGTATATACGGCTATGTAACACAGGCCGACTTAACATCAGTTGGTAATATTTGCTTAATGGGTCTCATTGGACTTATCATTGCCACCATTGTTAATATGATGATATTACATAGTGAAGGTATCAGCCTTGCACTCAGTTATGTTGGTGTATTATTATTTGTCGGATTAACAGCATATGATGTTCAGAAGATTAAGAATATGTCTGAAACAGTAGGTGAGGACAATGAAAATGCTCTTGCACTTTATGGAGCATTCCAGTTATACCTGGACTTCATTAACTTATTCCTTAAGTTACTTAGAATTCTTGGTAAGAGAAAAAGATAATATTATTTTTAATTTTTTTGAAGGACTGCAGAAATGCAGTCCTTTTTTTATTGACATACAATATTATATGGCGTATAGTATGTACAAGAAAACATATTATACGACGTATAGTATTGTATAAGAAATAGGAGGAGAGTATATGATATTTAATACTGGTGCAGCGCTACTTGATGCAATAGTATTAGCCATAGTATCGCGTCAGATAAATGGTACTTATGGTTATAAGATTACTCAGGAAGTAAGACAAGTCATAGAGCTTTCGGAGTCCACCTTATATCCTGTACTTCGAAGACTTCAGAAGGATGAATGTCTTGAGGTATTTGATCAGCAGTATGATGGTCGCAATCGAAGATACTATAAAATTACTGAAAAGGGGAGAGCTCAGCTGAATCTTTATATTAGCGAGTGGACAAGTTATTCGAATAAGATTAATCAGATATTTGAGGGAGGAATTGTCGAATGACAAGAACGGAATATATGAACAGGCTAGAAAAATTACTTAGTACTGTTCCAGAAACAGAAAGAGAAGAAGCTTTATCATATTATAGAGATTATTTTGAGGATGCCAGTGGCAATGATGATGAAATAATAGCATCACTTGGATCGCCAGAGGAAATAGCTGAGTCCATTAAGCTTGGATTAACTGATAATGGTGAAGGCGGAATATTCACAGAAACAGGTTTTGCAAGCACAGAAAGTAAGAAAGATGAGCTTGGAAACTTTACCGCAATAGAAAAGATTACTGATGATGATAGTACTAGCAATAAGTATTCCTATGGTAACAGAAATGATCTTCGTGAGATTCCAGAGCCTCAGGTCAATAAGAATGACAGAACAGTACTTATGATAATCATTTTTATATTATGCTTACCAATGATAGTAGGTATCATATCAACAGTGTTTGGCTTAGTAGTTGGACTTATCGGTACAATATTTGGAATTGGTGTTGGATTAATTGGCGCAATAATAGGATTATTTGTAGCCGCCATATCATTAGTAATTGTTGGTATCGCAACAATATCGCAGATAGGACTGAACGCCAGCCTTTGTATTATAGGTGGCGGATTAATATGTGCATCACTTGGTGTCTTTTGTATATGGTTAGAAGGAGCATATATATATCTTGTTAAGAAGATTGTTCCATTAATCATTAAAGCTGCGAAGTGGGTATGGCATGCAATATTCGGTATTTTCAAGAAAGATGAGGTGAATGCATAATGAAAAAGTTTACTTCAAAATGTTTAATATGGACATTAGTCCTGTTTATGATAGGCCTATCATTATTATTAACTGCCGGATTTGCGGGAGGATTTAATCAGTTAAAGTCAGAGGTTACAAGAGGAGTTAATACCATTAATATAATGGGCTTTGAAATTCCTGTAAGCTTAAATTTTGGCAAGGATGCTTATGTGGGAAGTGGCAAGTCAGTTGATGTTGTAGTCGAAGGAAGTGAATATGTTAAAATAATCGATATAGAAATCGGGGCCAGTGATATTGAGATGGTTGCTTATGACGGCCAGGAGATTAAGGTTGAGGGAACCAATGTTGATGGAGAATTAATATGCGAGATGCAGGGTTCAAAATGCAGCATTAATCAGAAATCAAATATTGCCAATTTTTCACTGGGTAATGCTTCGTCATCTTCCATCAAAATATATGTACCAAAAGGAAATGTATATGAGGAAATAAAAACAGAGGTCGGCGCTGGCAAGTTCACATTTACAGATATTGAAGCAGTCAATATGGATTTCGAGATAGGAGCAGGAGATGTTAGAATAGATAACGTTAGCTGCGATAAGCTTGATGTGGACTGCGGAGCAGGTAACTTTGTTTACAGTGGAAAGATTAATAAAGAGGCTAACCTTGATGTAGCTACTGGTAATCTCGAAATGACAATGGATAAGTTTGAAAATTATAACTATGAGATATCAGCAGGAGTTGGCAATGTTAAACTTGGTGGTGCTAGACAAAATGGGTTTGGTACTGATATAGAGAAAAAGCATGATGGTGCAACGGCTACAATTAAGGTAGATGTTGCAGTCGGTAGTGTAGATATTAAATAAAAATATAAAGTATATACATACACCTTCCGACTAGGATATAATTATAAAAAATAAAGAATTGGTGAATGATATATTTATGAAACATCAAAAAATATCACTAGCAGTTGATTTGCTGCTATTTACAATAATTGAAGATAAGCTACAGCTTTTATTAACAAAAAGAAAAGAAGAGCCATTTGCAGATATGCTTTGTTTACCGGGTGTGGCAGTATTTGAGGAGGAAACTCTTTATGATGCTACCAACAGATGTCTTTTAGAAAAGACAGGTATCAAGGAAAAGATATATATGGAACAGCTTTATACTTTTGGTGATGACTTAAAGCGAGATCCAAGAAACCGAGTTGTATCTGTTAGCTACTATGCACTTATACCAGAAGCAAAGCTTATGGCATATATAGATAATATGTCATCGGATGCTCATTTCTATGATGTTAATCATTTATTAAAAAAGAGCACCAAGCTGGCTTATGACCACAAAGATATTGTGAAGTGTGCAAGAGAGCGACTAAAGGGAAAAGCTGATTACACATCAATAGGTGTGAGTCTTTGTGACGATGAATTTACTCTTCCTGATCTTCAGAAGGTATACGAAGTTCTTCTCGATAAAAGCTTGTACAAGGCCAACTTCCGTAAGGCATTTGCTGATGTGGTTGAAGAAACAGGCAACATGCGTAGGGATGGAGCGTACAGACCAAGTAAGCTTTATCGATATGTAGGAGATAGGGATGCCCATCTCCATATTTAATAAATCATTAATTAAAACGAATCCAGTCTAAATTAAATATAGACTGGATTTTTTTTGTAAAAACAGTTGACAAAGTAGCAATACACTACTAATATATAAGTATGAAATAACTACTAAGTTACGGGGGAGGAAGCTTAGTACATTTCAAATTGGCATAAGGAGGTGATGGAAGTGGACTACAAAGAAATACTTGCTTGTACAAAGCCAGGAGATCTTTTTATATCCGACGATGAAAAGGTTATCAAAAACACTTACATTGAACTATGTAAAAAGTATCATCCAGACAATGCATGTACAAGAAGGGACAGTGATTCTTTATCAGAAGAAGATAATGCCAAGGTAATGAGCAAGATCAACGAATTATATGTACTAGCAATGCTCATGTCAAAAAAGGGGATTTGGGAAAAAACTGGTTTTATTAAAATCAGAAAGTCTGAAGCCAAGGCATATGAGATTCGCTACAGCAGCGACTATTCATTTGAACTGGGACATGTTTATCTTACAAAAAGAAAGATAATATATGTGATTGCTTCAGATAAGAAAAAGTACGCCGACAATCTTGTGGATAATCTTAAAAAGATTAAATACAGGAATAGCAAGATGCAGGAAAACTTCTCATCATCAATGCCAAATATCTATGATTATTTTGTGGATGCCACAGGTAGACCAATAATAATAATGGATAAGGCTGAAGGATATTATCCACTTCGAGAAGTGGTTCAGTATTATGGAGGCAAGCTTGACCCAAGACATGTAGCCTGGATTATCAGTAGATTATCAAATATAGCTTGTTTGCTTGATGTGAATGATATGACCTCCAATGGTTTATCGATTGATAATCTATTAGTATCACCAGTTGACCATGGTATTGCAATACATGGAGCAATGTTCTATATGCAAAGTGTTGGCAACAAGATGATAGGTACTGTCGGAGATGTTTTCGAGATTATGCCAAGCAAGGTAAAAGGAAATAAGGAAGCCAGTATAGATACGGACCTTGAGTCAATCAAGATGATAGGTAGAGAGTTATGTGGTGAAAAGAATGTTGTTAAGTTTAGAGAGCTTGGTGATGTACCAGCCTCGATGAAAGCATTTCTTACCAAAGGAGCAGGGCGTGATGCTTACGCTGAGTTTCAGTGCTGGGACAGATCGCTTCGCGAATCATTTGGCGCCAGAAGATTTGTAAAAATGGATTATAAATAATTTTTTATCTTAGATAGTAGCAAAATAATACTAACAATATTATTAATATAATGAAAAAGGAGGACAAGGATATGGGAGCAGGTTATTTCACAAGTAGAGACTGGAGCGATTACAAAGCAAGAAGAGGCTATAGCGCATCTTCAACAGTATCTGATTATTACACAAGAAGATCTATTAAGGATGAATTTGATCCGAAGAACATCAAACTAAGAGAATCATGCGATTCTGCCGATCACCCAGAATCAACTCCTATTATTCTTGGACTTGATGTAACAGGATCTATGGGTTCAGTTCTTACAACTATCTCTAAAAAGCTTAATGTGCTTATTGAGGAGATTCTTGATAGAGAACCTGTAAAGGATCCACAGATAATGGTCATGGCATTTGGCGATACAGAGTGTGACAGTTACCCTCTTCAGGCAACACAGTTCGAGTCAGATATTAGAATAGCGGAGCAGCTTAATGATATTTACTTTGAGCGAGGCGGTGGTGGTAATGACGGTGAATCTTATTCACTTCCATGGTATTTCGCAGCCAGAAAAACAAAGACAGATGCCTTTGTTAAGAGAAATAAAAAGGGTTATCTTTTCACAATGGGTGATGAGAAATACCTTGATATACTTGGAAAGAATAGAATCAAGTATTTTATTGGTGATGATGTTGAAAGTGATCTTACTGCAGAGGAACTTTACAATGAAGTATCTAAGCAGTATGTATGTTACCACCTTCTTATTGAAGAAGGAAGCGGCATGAGAGCCAGACCTGGCGAAGTTATTGATAAATGGCAAAATCTTATGGGACAGTATGCGATACCTGTCGAAGACTGTACTAAGATACCTGAAATAATAGTTTCTATTCTTCAGGTGGAGGCTGGAAAAGACAAGGAGGCTGTAACAAAGTCTTGGGACAACAGCACAGCTCTTGTTGTAAATAAAGCCATTAAGAATTTGGAGATAGCGAAGGGAAAAGAAGGACTTATTGAGTTTTAGTCAATCTACTAAGGGGACACCCGGAATGGAGTAAATTATGCAGGAAGCAAGGATAGTAATTGGAGCTAATTTTGGTGATGAAGGAAAAGGTCTTATGACTGACTTCTTCGCCAGAGAGTATATGGACAAGTATGGTAGGTGCCTTGTTTCCTGCACTAATGGAGGAAGCCAGAAGGGTCATACTGTTGTAACTAATGATGGTCAGAGACACGTATTTCATCATTTTGGTTCAGGCAACTTTGTGGGTGCTGACACTTATTTAACACGATTCTTTATCGTCAATCCTATTATTTTCAATAGAGAATATGAAGAGCTTTTGGAGAAAAAGGCTCTTACAAAAACATATGTTGATAAGCGATGCAGAATCACTCTTCCAACAGATATGATGCTCAATCAGTTAGTAGAAGAGAGACGTGGAAGTGGTAAGCATGGCAGCTGTGGTTTTGGAATATTTGAAACTATATGTCGAAGCAGAGAGCTTCCCATAACAGTAGAAGATCTTCTCTATATTGAGAATGATAATGTAAAAGAGTTTGGTGGAAAGATAAATAATATAAGCTTTGAAACTATTAAAGATTATATAAGAAAAAGAGTTGATTTTCTTGGTATTGAAATAGATAAGGAGGATGACAACTGGAAGGAAGCCTTTGATCATATCGATGATATACTGGAGGGCTTTATTGACGATGTGAAAGCATTTTTAAGTTGTATCATTATTACCGATGAAGATGTGCTTCAAAAATATGAAGGTGTTGTATTTGAGGCATCTCAGGGTCTTATGCTTGATATGGATAATGAGGAATATATGCCGCATCTTACACCAAGTAATACAGGTATCAAGAATCCTGCGTTAATCATTGGCGATTATGATAATGAAGTAGACAGCGTATGCTGCTATGTAACACGAAGCTATATGACAAGACATGGTGCTGGACGATTTGATACAGAATGCGCCAAAGAACTTATTAATGCAGATATGTATGATAAGACCAATGTTCCTAATATATATCAGGACACATTAAGATATGGCTGGCTAGATACTGAGGACCTTCGAAGACGTATTGATAAGGATGTTGAGACTAATGGTAATGGGATAAACCCTGAAATACGACTGGCCGTTACTCATATCAACGAATACGCCGAGAACATTGATGATATTCGAAAAGCATTTGAAGATATTCCATTATATGAAAGCTATAGCGAATCTGTTATGGGGATGGTTCAACTCAGATAAACCTGAGTTGAACCATCCCCATAATAATTCGCGTAAAGACCTAGAGTTTAACCGGTTTTATGTTTTTAACTCCACCCATATAATAATCTTAAGAGAAAAAAACACATAAGGAGATACATCAGTGGTAAATAGATTAAAAGAAAAAATGTGTGATTATTTTGTGGGCAAGGAAGAGGTAGTAGATAACGTACTTGTATGCTTACTTGCTGGTGGACATATATTACTAGAAGATGTTCCAGGCGTTGGAAAAACTACGCTTGCAAGAACCTTGTCTGGAGCAGTAGATTGTGACTTTGGAAGAATTCAGTTCACACCAGATACTCTTCCAGGTGACGTAGTTGGTAACAGTGTTTACAACATGAAAACAGGAGAGTTCGAATATCATGAAGGGGCAATTATGCATCAGATAATACTTGCCGATGAGATAAACAGAACATCACCCAAGACACAGGCAAGCTTACTTGAAGCCATGGAAGAAGGACAGGTCACAATAGATGGAAATGTGCACAAGCTACCAACACCTTTTATGGTTATTGCAACTCAGAACCCCGTTGAATTTCTTGGAACTTACCCTTTGCCTGAGGCTCAAATGGACAGATTTATGATGAGATTATCAGTAGGATATCCATCAGAAGACGAGGAACTACGACTGGCTCATAATTACCTTGAAGGAAAAATGGCAGCAGTCATAGAAAGTGTATGCAAGTCAGAAGACATTATAAAAGCTAGAGAAGAAGTAAGTAAAGTGACTATAAGTGATGGAGTACTTAGTTACATAAGAGATATTGTGGATAAAACCAGATCAGAATCTAAGCTATTACTTGGTGCAAGTCCACGAGCATTTTTAAGTCTTATAAGAGCATCGCAGGCCAGAGCATACCTTAGTGGAAGAAACTATATGAAGCCTGACGATGTTAAAGCAGTAGCAGTCAATGTATTACATCATAGACTAGTTCTTACTTCTGAGGCAAGAATCCAAAAAGAAGATATGGATGTATTACTTAGAACTCTAGTTATGTCAGTTAAGGTTCCAACAGAATAAATGATAATAAGAAGAATTATTTGGTTTATTTTATTTATATTAGCACTCGTAGGCATCACGTATTATGGAGGCCCTATTAGCTATGGATTTTTATCAATGGTTATTATGGTTCCGCTAATATCGATGTTTTATTTGTTATGCGTTTCTATATGTTTCAAAATATATCAGAGAAAAGAAGTTAATAGACCAATGGTCGGCCAGGCTGTACCTTTTCATTTCAAGCTTATGAATGAATTTTTCTTTGCATTCTCTGGTATCCGTGTAAAATTTTTTACATCATTCTCATCTATAAAAGGACTTGATGATGAAGCAGAATATGAACTTATACCAGGTAAAGGTATAGATATGGATACTATCCTTGTATGTAAATATAGGGGAGACTATGAAGTTGGTATTAAAACAGTGGAGATACAGGATTTTTTTAGACTGTTTAGATTTTCATATCATAACCCAGAGACAATGAGGGTAGAAGTTATTCCAAGAATAGTTATGCTTGATAGTATTAAATGCATGGATCAGTTAAACCTACTAAAAGAGGCCAAGAGTCAGAATGCCGAACCAGATGTTTTGGTAAGAGAATATGTGGCTGGCGATGATGTGAGGCAAATCAACTGGAAGGTAACTTCTCATGTTGGCCAGCTTATGGTGCGTAAGCAAATTGCGGAAGAGAAGCAGGGTATATGTATTATTCTTGATACCAGGAAATACAGTGATAATCAAATGGAATACCTACCTATAGAAAACAAGATGATGGAAACAGCCATAGCATTGTCCTATTATTTCGCTGGTAAGCAGACTCCTGTTACAGTATGGACTGGTAATGAAAAAGTACAAAAGCATTTTGTAAACCGACTAGAAGTATTTGATGAATTTTATGAATCAATGTGTGCAGTAAGCTTTAGTAAAGGCGAAAATGCAATAGGTGGAAAAGATGATATGGGACATGTAAAGTCCCAGAATATCTATGATATTTTGTCTGTGGAAGGACAGCTTCATGAATGCAGTATGGTTTTTATGATTATGCAGGAACAGTCATATGAAGCAGAAAGATTAACTACTTTATTAGAAGCAAGTAATGTATTTGTAGAATTGTGTGTTGTAAATAATCAGAACGACGATGGTATAAAACATATAAATAGTAATAGAGATAATATGGTTCATATCCATATGGATTCAGATCTTACGGAGGTACTGTGATGGCGGATTATCTGTATGATTTGATTATAGGAATACCGATTTCTTTAATAGTAGCCATATTAATGATGGACAGAATAGGTGGCGATGGCAGAGAAGTGGCTGTCAGCGTTGTTATATGCATGGTACTTGCGATATATGCTTCCATAAAATATATAAGAAGTAAAGCAAGGTGGTTAATCCTGCCAGTTCCATTGTTGGTTCTAGGCTTTTATATTATGACAGCAAAGCAAGAGAGTATTGTTAATGCCTCTTTGCAATATAAGTGGGTTCTCTGGAGCATTATTTTAGCTGTACTTGGACTACTTATTGCAAAACTTTCAAGTCTTAACAGATGGGCTATGAGAGTTATATTTTTTGCTCTTATAGGATATATGCTATATGCTCTGTTTAACCATAAGCATGTAAGCCAGGTAATGGTGGCACTAGTTTTATTTGTGCTTATTTCTGAAATAATCATTGAATTGCAGAGAAGATGGGTTAAACGTGGATATACAAATGAGCGTGCTCACTTGGTTTTTGTTGCTCCTTTTGTTATTATACCCTGTCTAATTATTGCATGTTCAACTGCACCTGCAAAGCCGTATGATTGGAAACTGGTAACAGTTTTATGGAATAATGCTACTGAGATGATTAAAAGCCAGTTCGGCAAAATGAGTGGTGGTGATGAAGAGTATTGGAAAGCATATATGGGCTTTGATGAGAAAAATCGACTGGCTGATTCAGTCGATGTTAATCCTCAGGATATTATGCAGATTACATACGAACAAAGATATGAATCACCACTATATTTAAGAGGCTGCACCTATGATACATTTGAAAATTTTGAATGGACAACAAGATACGAAACAAGCAGAATAGATTATCTTATGGATACCATGGAGACAGTGGGAGCCATATATAAATTCGATCCAAGCCATACGAGTAGATATATGGCCAGTGCTACCATTAATGTTCATTATGATATGATTACTTCAAAATATGTATTTATCCCTGCCAAGGCAAGAATGGGTGAAGCAGTTATTAATGATATGCCAATTATTTACCAAGGAGATAACTTATTTTTTGATAAGAGAAGAGGATATGGAACTAATTATTTAATAGATTACTATATGCTCAATAGAAGTTATGAAGGATTTTCCGATTTACTTGAGCTGTCCCAAGCTTTAGATAAAGATACTTGGTCTAGTGTAAATGCAAAATATTTTTCATCATATGATTGTGATAAGTCTTATGACAGTTATTTACTTTATCGTGAGAATATATATAAGACATATTTAGGCGATGTGGTACTATCAGATGAACTTAGAAGTTATATGGATAATCTTCTTGAAGGCGCAGACAGTGATATAGAAAAACTGCAGCGTATAGAGGACATGCTGTCAGGATTTAGTTATACCCTGACACCAGGACCTATGCCAGAGGATGTTGATTCAACGACCAAATTTCTTGATTATTTTATACTTGAGAAAAAAGAAGGCTACTGCAGCTACTTTGCGTCGGCTTTTGTATTATTAGCAAGAGCAGAGGGAATACCTGCGAGATATGCTGAAGGTTTTTATGTTATAAAGACAAAAGGAAAAGAGATAACCGTTACATCAGATAAAGCTCACGCTTGGCCAGAAGTATATATTGATGGATTTGGTTGGATTAATTATGAACCAACGCCAGGTTATAAATCCTTAGCAGGATGGATTATTGATAAATTAACAGAGAATGCTGGGTTAAGTGATTCTAAAGAGATTGATTCTATCGTAGATTTTGGTGGCGTAGAGATTGTTAGTAACCTCGAAAAAAAA
Organism: Lachnospiraceae bacterium; assembly: GCA_045600085.1. Lineage (GTDB taxonomy): Bacteria > Bacillota > Clostridia > Lachnospirales > Lachnospiraceae > NK4A136. The sequence goes on along the minus strand of JAZRXF010000103.1, from coordinate 979 downwards.
GATACACCGGAAGTAGCAACGGACCAAGAAGATATTGGCATTAACAAAAGACTTGTAGGTATAATCTCCATAGTAGTTATAATTACGCTAATCCTAATATATATCGTTGACAGAATTACTGTATCTATGTGGTATAAAAAACAAAAGGATGCCAAGAAGCATGATGTAATATACCACAGAATAATGAAGATTCTTACTATACTTGGATATAGTATGGAGCAAGGTGAAACATTGGAAGAATTTGCGTATAGAATACAATATACGCAAAGTGAAGATGATAACAAATTAAGTATAGGTATTCCAATTAATATAAAGGAGTTCCTTCATATTAGAGAAGAGATAGCCTATGCTAAAAGGGATGTAAACACTAAAGATGTAACTTTGGCTGAATCAGTATATAAGGAGCTTAATGTATATTTTAAAGGTAGAATACACTGGTTCTATCTTAGACAAATACTAATAGAAAGAATAGAGTAAGCATGAGCTTACTCTATTTTTTAATTATATTCTTCAGATAAGCTGGGTAGATTGTTTGAAAAGAAAAAGTAGGAGTTATTTTGCAGTCACTATTGACAAAATGGTTTATCCAGGATAAACTAACATCACGAGGTTTACCCGGGATAAACCAATTGATATATGGATAGAGAAGGAGATTAATATGTCAGATATTGAACTTGGAGAAGTTCAGGCACAGTTTGCTGAAATAGTATGGGACAATGAGCCACTTGGTTCAGGAGAACTAGTTAAGATATGTGAAAAGCAGCTTAACTGGAAGAAGCCCACAACATACACAGTGCTCCGTAAGCTATGCGAAAAGGGTATACTGCAAAATGTTGACGGCGTTGTATCTTCTGTTATTTCCAGACAGGAGTTTTACTCAGCAAAGAGTGAAAAATTTGTCGAGGATACATTCGAAGGCTCCCTGCCTGCATTTCTTGTAGCCTTTACTTCTAGAAAAAAATTATCTGGACAGGAAGTT
>JAZRXF010000102.1:0-5557 GCA_045600085.1 Lachnospiraceae bacterium | reverse complement strand
CTTCTCCTATATTGTCAACATGAATAAGAATTATGGTTAACTACTATAATAACCTTAATATACTATTCTTCCTTATACCCTTCTGCTACAGCTTGTGCCCTTGCCTTAACTTCCTTTTCCTGAACTTCTGGCGGAGCCTGTTCATAGCGAACAAATTCGTATTCATATACCCCCCTGCCTCCAGTCATTGAACGAAGATCCGAACAATATCCAAATAATACAGACATTGGAATCTCAGCTTCTATCATCTGCTTACCATTGTTTAACGGACTCATTCCAAGCACACGGCCTCGTCTCTTATTAAGATCCCCCATAATATCACCTGTATACTTTTCAGGTGCAGTTACTTTAAGAAGCATAATAGGCTCCAGCAAAACTGGCGTTGCTTCAAGAACTCCCTTCTTGAATGCCTGCAGTGCAGCAGTCTTAAATGCCATTTCCGAAGAATCCACAGCGTGATAAGAACCATCGTACAATGTAGCCTTGATACCAACAACTGGATATGCTGCTAACGGACCACGCACAACACCTTCTGACAAGCCCTTTTCTACTGCTGGGAAGAAATTCTTAGGAACTGCGCCGCCCACAACCTCTTCTGAGAATTCATAGGATTCGTCCAAATTACCACTTGGCTCAAATCTCATCTTAACGTGTCCATACTGTCCATGGCCGCCTGACTGCTTTTTATATTTATATTCAACATCAGATTTCTTCTTGATTGTTTCCTTGTAAGCAACCTTGGCATCCATAAGTTCAATAGCAACCTTGTACTCTTCAAGCAACCTTTCTGCTATCATTTCGATATGAGGAATACTCATACCATATATAAGCGACTGTCTGTTCTCAGCATCATTGACAAGCTTAAGTGTCTGATCTTCATGACTAAGCTTTTGAAGCGCCTGAGCAACCTTATCAACATCACCCTTATTAACAGGCTTATAACGCATATACTGATATGGCTTACTTATATCATATTTTCCATACTGAATAGGCGTATTCTTGGTAGAAAGTGTATTGCCCGTTCTAGCCGCTGTAAGCTTAGCTATAGCTCCTATATCACCTGCATGAAGTTCCTTAACTTCTATAGGCTTATTGCCCTGAAGCACATAAAGCTTGCTTATCTTTTCATCAACATCCTTTTCTTTGTTATATATAACATCATCCGATTTAATAACACCACTCATAACCTTTATCAAAGAATATTTACCAATAAAAGGATCAACAAGTGTCTTCCATATGTACGCTGACTTTGCCTTAGAAAAATCATAATTAGCCTGGAATATTTCATTGGTCTTAAGATTTATACCCGCACATTCCTTGGCGAGCGGACTAGGTAAAAGCTTCACAACATCATCAAGAAGTGCATACACGCCTTGGCATAAAAGGTTTGAGCCCATTGAAACAGGGAAAATTGAACAGGTATTAACAGAAATACGAAGGGCTGCTCGAATCTCATCTTCTGAGAACACTTCGCCATTAAAATATCGGTCCATCATATCCTCGCTCGTTTCAGCGACAGCTTCCATAAGGCTTTCTCGATACTTTTCAAGATATGGCACGCTGTAATCAGGCATATCGCAATCAACAACATCTTTTCCTTGCCATTTCTGGGCTTTTTCGCCTATTACATTAACATATCCAACAAACTTCTCGTTCTCACGAATCGGAAAATGAAGTGGAGCTATGTTCTTACCATACATCTCCGAAAGTGAATCAACCACATTCTTAAATGATGCATTATCCACATCCATATCAGTAACAAAAAACATACGAGGTAAATTGTTTTTCTCGCATATATCCCATGCCTTTTCAGTACCGGCTTCAACACCAGCCTTACCTGATACAACAATAATTGCAGCATCAGCAGCACTTACTGCCTCCTCAGCTTCACCAACAAAATCAAACGCACCGGGTGCATCCAATATATTAATCTTAACGCCTTCCCACTCTAGAGGAATCACGCTGGTAGATAAAGAAATCTTTCGTTTAATTTCTTCCTTACTATAGTCAGATATAGTATTACCATCATCTACTTTGCCCATTCTGGATGTAAGTCCTGCCAAATACCCCATGGCTTCTGCAAGTGATGTCTTACCAGAACCAGAATGACCAAGCAAAACAACATTCCTAATCTTATCTGTTGTATAAACATTCATGCCAACGTAACCTCCTTCTTATAATCCCCCATAATAAATACGCCACGTATTGCATACACATTTAATTTAATTGTCTACACAATACCTTATAGTAGTATTTTACCAAAACAAAAAGGCATATTCAACTTTCCTTTGTTGAATATGCCCACAAATATAATCGTTTATTTTTGTTTAATTTGTAAAGTCTAAATATTCAGATAATAAATTTGTGTATTAACACTTAGCATGAGCAGCAATCTTATATATAGCAGCAACGTCATCTGATGATAATTCTACAAAGCCACCTGTCTTGCCGTCGCCAAGTCCAAACTTCTCAACTAATACTGGAATATCTTCTTCTTTTGCGCCAAGCTCCTCAAAATTGATAGGCATACCAATTGACTTAAGGAACTTTCTAAAGCAAGCAATACCCTGAACTGCAGTCTTTTCTGGATTCTCAAAATCCATCTGACAACCAAATACTCTAGTTGCCATCTGAGCAAATCTCATAGGATTGTGCTTATATACAAATTCCATCCAAGACGGCATAATAACCGCAAGACCTGCACCATGTGCACAATCATAAAGGCCTGATAACTCATGCTCTATACCATGACTATTCCAATCCTGGCTTCTACCTACACCAACAATATCATTATGAGCAACTGTACCAGCCCACATAATGTTTGCTCTAGCCTGATAATCATCTGGATTAGCTATTACCTTTGGAGTTTCATTAATCATAGTAAGAAGAACTGCTTCGCAAAGTCTGTCTGTAATCTCAACATCAGATGTATTAGTAAAATATCTCTCAAAAACATGCGCCATAATATCAGTTGCGCCACAAGCAGTCTGATATGCTGGTAATGTCTGTGTAAGTGCTGGATTGAGAATAGAAAACTTGGATCTAAGTAAATCCGAACAGCAGTCTCTCTTAAGCATTCCCTCTTCTTTTGTAACAACTGTTGCACCAGAACCTTCACTACCAGCTGCTGCAATTGTTAATACTGTACCGATTGGAAGTGCCTTCTCAACTGGCTTACCTGTTCCGTAGAAATCCCAGAAATCTCCGTCATAAGGAACACCAAGAGCAATAGCCTTAGATGAATCTATACACGAACCACCACCTACGGAAAGAATGAAATCAACATTTTCCTTGCGACAAAGCTCAATACTTTCATATATCTTTGTATCACGTGGATTAGGCTGAACACCACCAAGTAATACGAACTCAATTCCTTCAGCCTTAAGAGACTGACTAACACGATCTATAAGTCCAGACTTTACAGCTGAACCTCCACCATAATGTATAAGAACTTTGGTTCCACCATACTTCTTAACATACTTACCACATTCATTCTCCATATCCTTACCAAAAACGAATTCAGTAGGACTGTAAAACTGGAAATTATTCATTATTTTTTGCCCTCCATATACATTTAAATATAATATACAAGCTTCTATAAGAGCCCTTGTAAAATATAATAACAAATGAAATATACCATTGGAAGTAAATGCAATTACTATATTAAATAATAACCTAAACGAGTCAAAAAATGAGCATTAATAATAAGCAATATAATTTACAACAATCTTGACAATTCCTTCGCTTAAGCCAAACTCATTATCGTTATTTTCATACATATAACCTTCTGTAATGCTATTTCCAGCCTTATCATAAAGAGAACCCGATTTAACCTTAAACCTGACTGCATCTTGATGCTCCACATACTCTATCTCTAAAATAGTCCCTTTAGCGTCGATCACATCCCCTTTTAGCATGTCCTTCTCATTTATTACTATATCTTCATTACCATCGCAAACATATGTGACTGTCATATTCGCCCACGTATTATTATTATGATATCTAATCAACTGATAAATTGCCGTTCCTATAAATAAGATAAATGCGCATAATACAATCCCTATAATCAATAAAATCAGCTTTATATTACCACTCTTTTTATTCTCGTTATCTTTTTTAATATTAATTTCTTCATTCATAACGTTAGTCCTATCTTCCATTAAACAATATCTTTTCACTTATTCAATAACAGCCAATAATCTATTATTATCCATCTCCAATATATTAGGCACGTATTTACAGTATCTATTTATGGTTTCCTACCCATAAACAATTATATATTTTTCGTATCTTTTGTAACTGGTTGAGAAAAAAATATTGATTATATAATAGCTCATCTTTATTATTATATTTGCTATAGTTAATAGCATCGAAAGCTCATTTTTACAAAATTAATGGAGAACAACATGAATTATAACAACAATCAAACAAACGCACAAAATCATGTATATGACAAAGAATGCGAAGGCCATCTGCTTAATGCGTACACATATGATGCCAATCGTTTTAATAATATGATAACTCAGGGATTTAGCATAAAGGATATATTAGAAAGCGAAATGACACCTATACCTATTAGAGGATGGGGTGGCTTTGGAAACTATGGTGATGTATATTATCTAATATACGAGTATACAGTCAATGGTATAACATATGTCAGAGCCTGTCCTCAGCCAATAGCAACCAATCGTTCAGCAGCAAATGGAGATAAATATGTACGAAATCGCCTTAGCTGGATATATAAAGTGGAGTATTCATCTTTAGACCCAGGAGTATCCATTTTAAATAAAGGAAGCCACAGAGTTGCCGATATGCAAAATGGACTTCATGTAACAAGTGTTGCTCCTGTAAGAATCAACAGACGAAGAAACCCAAAAACTAATGGCGCCCTCTCTATTCTTGCTTCTATTTTCTCGATATGCTTTTCTTTCAGTGCACCTATGGGCATTATTGCAGGTATAATAGGATTAAATTACGGAATTAAAGGTCGAAAAACTGACCCTGAGGAGAAAAATTCAATTACTGGAATTATATTATCATGTATAGGATTAGGCCTATCTATCATTATTCTTATCATCCTTATAACAGTTATTGGCTCTGCTATGAGAATGTTCTAAATTAAAAAGCTTCTGTAACTCTCTAATCAAAGTTACAGAAGCTATTATTATTTCCTAAGAGAATGTAAAAAATTAATTATCCTTCTTCGTCCCAGTAATACTATCAACAACATCCTTTGCATTGCCAGCAACAACATCATCAATCTTACCAGCAACGATAGAATCAACCATCTGATGAGAAACTCTATCGAAAATATTGTTAGAATTAGTGTCGTCACCATCAAACAAATTATCAAGACCTTTCTTAATATTGTCCATATGGTCTCCTAAAGTAACACCATCTTTATTTAAATCAATATCTTTAATACCCATTGTATTGGCCTCCTAAAATATATGCTTACATTATAATACAACATCAGGAACATAGATTCCACCATTTTTGTATTGTTTTAAAAGCTTATCGTATTTCTCAATATCCTTCTTTGTTTTTTGCAATCTAT
>JAZRXF010000101.1:0-20690 GCA_045600085.1 Lachnospiraceae bacterium | reverse complement strand
ATGAGATATCCCAATTAGTAAGACCCCTTGAAGACGACAAGGTAGATAGGGCCAGAGTGTAAGTGCAGTAATGCATTCAGCGGATGGTTACTAATAGGTCGAGGACTTATCCTAATAAGGTACTTAAGCTAATCGAAAGATGAGAGATTAAATGAGTGTGTGTTCGGTTTTCAGGGTATTATTCCTCAATAGCTCAGTCGGTAGAGCGCATGACTGTTAATCATGATGTCGTTGGTTCGAGTCCAACTTGGGGAGCTAATAAAATTAATTGTTGAAATTAGTTTTATTATATGGCATAATAATAAATGCCTTTTGTGTTCGTAAGAATACGCTGATGTGGCTCAATTCATGACAATTGAACTTGTTCAATTGTAGACAGAGCAGCTGATTACAAATCAGCTTATTACATGGATTTAGTTAATAAGGTGTAAGAAGAATACGCCGATGTGGCTCAATTGGCAGAGCAGCTGATTTGTAATCAGCAGGTTATCGGTTCGAGTCCGATCATCGGCTTTTTCTAATTTAATTAGGATTGCGGACCTGTAGCTCAGTTGGTTAGAGCAACCGGCTCATAACCGGTCGGTCCTGGGTTCGAGTCCCCGCAGGTCCATTACTGGGAATCATCTTGATTCCCAAATTTTATATATTTGGCCCACTGGCTCAGTTGGTTAGAGCGCCGCCCTGTCACGGCGGAGGTCATCGGTTCAAGTCCGTTGTGGGTCGCTAGCAAATTCACTTTGTGAATTTGTTTTTGCTTATGGGGTCTTAGCTCAGCTGGGAGAGCATCTGCCTTACAAGCAGAGGGTCACAGGTTCGAGCCCTGTAGGCCCCATTAATAATTTAATACGCCGGCGTGGCGGAACTGGCAGACGCGCAGGACTTAAAATCCTGTTGTAGAAATACAGTACCGGTTCGATTCCGGTCGCCGGCATTAATTTATTAAAGCATTTTAAAGAAACTCTTACGAGTTTCTTTTTTTATAGCTCACCAACAAAAACAAGCACGAGCGAAGCGAAGTATTTGTTTTTGGGTGAGCGTATACGAAATAAAAACCAACAAAAACAATTAATAAAACTATAGGGATATATTATGAGTATGAAGAATTACAAATTTACAATAAGTTATGATGGCTCCAGGTATTATGGTTGGGAACATCAGCCTAATACAGACATGACTATACAGGGTAAAATTGAGAATGTTATATCTCGTATGGTAGGCAAGGATATCGAAGTCTTAGGAGCAGGTAGAACTGATGCTGGTGTACACGCACTTGCTATGATAGCTCATGCTCATTTTGACACTGATATGACCGAATCAGAGATTAAAGAATACATCAATTCATATCTTCCGGATGATATTTCTGTAACGGATGTAAGCATTGCTTCAGATCGTTTTCATAGTCGATATAACGCAATTGGTAAAACATATAGATATACATGTTATGTAGGCGAAAATAAGCCTATTTTTGACCGTAAATACGTGTACTCATTAGATTCCGTGCCTAACGTTGATTCTATGCGTAAAGCAGCTGTTTATCTTATGGGTGAGCATGATTTTGCTTCATTTTGTAGTAATCCTCGTATGAAGAAATCAACAGTTAGACTAGTTGATAAAATAGATATAGAGCGTAATGGTAATTATATTACATTTACTTATCATGGCTCTGGTTTTTTACAGCATATGGTTCGAATTCTTACAGGAACCTTACTAGAGGTTGGATTTGGAAAGAGATCAGTCGATAGCATTCCAGAATTAATAGAAATGAAGAAAAGATCCGAAGCAGGCCCTACAGCTCCAGCTCAGGGATTATGCATGATTAAGGTTGATTATCATTAGTATCTATATTTGTTTATTATATAAGAATAAACTATTATCTTTTTTATCAGAATACGTGGTATTATAACTAGTTTAATTGACTTTATAAAAACTTTTTTATATTATTAATTTTGTTTAAAAAATATAGAAGGGAGAATTGTAATGCAGAATAGAAATATTGCACTTGTTATTGTATTTTCATTAATATCATGTGGTATTTATATGTTTTACTGGATTTATGTAACAGCAAGAGCTCTTGAAGATGAAGGTCAGACAGGTGGATTAGATGCCACTATTATCTTGATTCTTAGTATTTTTGTATCGAGTGTTGGTTTCCTATTATTTGGTATGTATGCGGATGCTAATCTCAATGCTATTAAGGCAAGACGTGGAGCTCCAATATCTGATAACAAGGTTTTATGGATTATACTTGGATTATTGATTCCAATTGTTCTTGTTGGTCTTGTTCAGTATGAGATTAATACTCTTTGTCCAGAAGCATAATTATTCAAGGATTAATTTATTTAATTTAAATGCTCCAATTCTTAGTAGGATTGGAGCATTTTTATTTTTTAAAAAGAAATTATAGCTTTTTTAGTCAATTAGTATAAAAATTATTAAAGAAAATAATATATTTTTTTCGTACTCGTGGTATAATTATATTTAGAAAAACAAAGAATTGAATATTTATATTTCGAAGTTTTTTGGAAAAGCTCTTAAATAAAGCTTTTGTGTAAAAGTGGCGTTTGTTTATTTGGAGGGGGTGTTCGAATGGCAGAGAGATTTGTTATTAGAGACACAAGTTCAGGAGAGTTTTTGGCAGAAAAGTTCATGAGAGGTTTTTATTTTACCACTGATATTCAGCAGGCCATCAAGTGTAAGTCGCAGGATGAAGCAACTGGTAAAATAGAAAAACAGACAGTTAAAGAGAAGTCTGGATTAATGATTGATACTGTTAATTTCTCGTAAGTTAAGAGGTTCTTATATAATATAGGAGCCTCTTTTTTTGCGCTTATTTTTATGCTATTATTAGCCTAGTATTTTATGGAGGACATATTCATGTTAGGTATAATTGGAGCAATGGACGAAGAAGTAGCTAAGCTTAAAGAAGTCATGACTGATGTTGAGATTATGACAAAAGCTTCTATGGATTTTTATAAGGGAAAAATGTCAGGTAAGGATGTTGTAGTAGTTCGTTCTGGTATTGGCAAGGTCAATGCAGGTATGTGTACTCAGATTCTTGTCGATGTATATGGAATAGATGCAGTTATCAATACAGGTATTGCAGGTAGTCTTAATGCTGATATTAATATTGGTGATATAGTACTTGCCACAGACGCACTTCAGCATGATATGGATGCAACAGGTTTTGGTTATCCATTAGGTGTTATTCCTCGTATGGAAACTTCTACTTTTATAGCAGATGAAAAGCTTAGAGGCCTTGCTAAGAAATGCTGTGAGGAGGTTAATCCTGATATATCAGTATTTGAAGGTAGAGTAGTTAGTGGTGATCAGTTCATATCAGACAAAGCCAAAAAAGAATTTATAGAGACCAATTTCCACGGCTATTGCACAGAGATGGAAGGCGCAGCTATTGCGCAGGCTGCATATTTAAATAACATTCCATTCCTTATTATAAGAGCCATTTCAGACAAAGCAGATGACAGCGCAACTGAAGATTATCCTACATTTGAAGCAAAGGCAATTAAGCATAGTGTTAATCTTATGCAGGCCATGGTTGCAGCGTATTAATAATATTTATCATTGTTTAATTAATAATTGAAAGAAGAGGATTTATATAATGGAAAAGATAGCAAGCTTTACAGTTAATCATTTAAATTTACTGCCAGGCGTATATGTTTCAAGAAAAGATCATATTGGAGCTGAAACTCTTACAACTTTTGATCTTCGTATGACAAGACCTAATTTTGAACCAGTTCTTAATACAGCAGAGGTTCATACAATAGAGCACCTTGGAGCAACATTTTTAAGAAATCATCCTGGGTATAAGGAAAAGATCGTATACTTTGGACCAATGGGCTGTAGAACAGGCTTTTACTTAATCCTTGCAGGTGATTATGAATCTAAGGATGTTGTTGATCTTATTAAGGAAATGTATGTGTTCTGCCGTGACTTTGAGGGAGAAGTTCCTGGACAGGCAGCAAGAGATTGTGGCAACTATCTTGATATGAATCTTCCTATGGCCAAGTATGTATCAGGAAAGTATGTTGAGGTTCTTGAAAACATAAAAGATACTCAGCTTGTGTATCAGCCATAATTCTGTAATTCATAGTATATTTTTGCCATTTTTGCTAAATAAAAGTATCAAAATAATGGACAAAATGGGATATTTGTAGTATTATCCTAATAGGATATTAATATACAATTAGATTCTTTCTGTTGGGAGATTTTAAATATGGCTAAAATTTTAATTGTTGATGATGCAGCATTCATGAGAATGATGATCAAAGACATTTTAACTAAGAATGATTATGAGGTTGCTGGTGAAGCAGAGAATGGTGCTATTGCTGTTGCAAAGTATGCTGAGCTTAAGCCAGACTTAGTTCTTATGGATATTACTATGCCTGAGAAGGATGGTATCCAGGCTCTTAAGGAGATTAAGGGTTCTGATGCTAATGCCAAGGTTATTATGTGTTCTGCTATGGGTCAGCAGGCAATGGTTATCGAAGCTATCCAGTCAGGAGCTAAGGACTTTATCGTAAAACCTTTCCAGGCAGATCGTGTTATTGAGGCTGTTAAGAAGGTTGTAGGATAATTTTCTTTTAGTTTATATTTATTGATTTTTAGGGACGCAATAGCGTCCCTTTTTTATTGCCTGGATTTGTTTATATCCGAGGTAAGTAGTATAATATAGGTATTAGTAATGTATAGGAGGGTTATGCATGAGCGATAAGAAAATTATTACTATAGGACGAGAGTTTGGTAGTGGTGGACGAGAGATAGGTATTGAGCTTTCGAAGAAATTAAACATTCCTTTTTATGACAAAGAGATTCTTGCAGAAGCGGCAAAGAAGAGTGGATTCAGTCAGGAAGTATTTGAAAGACATGACGAGAAGCCAACAAGCAGCTTTCTTTATTCTTTGGCAGTGGGCGTCAATAATTTTACCCATTCATATCAAAAACCATTAACACTTGAGATATATTTGGCTCAGTTCGATACCATTAAGAAGCTTGCTTCTGAAGGCTCTGGTATTTTTATCGGTCGTTGTTCTGATTATATTTTGAACGATGAACCAGATGCTCTTCATGTTTTTGTACGTTCTGATATGGAGAAAAAGATTGAGCGAGTTATGGAACGCTATTCAGTTGAAGCTGATATAGCGGAAGAAATGTGCAAGCGTCATGATAAGGATAGACAGCTTTATTACAATTACTATGCCAATGTTAAGTGGGGCGATTCAAGACATTATGATTTATGTCTTAACTCAGGTAAGCTTGGCATTCAGAAATCAGTAGATCTTATTATTGATTGCTTATAAAAAATTATCTAAATTGCAATAAAAGAAAAAAATATGCAATAAAATCAGGATTACTAGAATTATTCTTTTAAAAGGCAAGGTGCGATAAAATGTTTTTCACTATGACTTTGGATGTAGATCCGGAGCAAAACAAAAATAAAACATTGGAAAAAAGTCTTCGAAGGATAGCGAAGGGAGACAATGAAGCTATTGGAGAGATATACGAGCTAACAGAGCATGCTCTCTATGGTTACATACTTTCTATCTTAAAGAATCCCGAGGACGCAAGTGATGTTATGCAGGATACATATATAAAAATATGTCAGAGTGCATCGCTTTATAAATCCCAGGGAAAGCCTATGGCTTGGATTTACACAATAGCCCGCAACTTGTCACTTATGAAACTCAGAGGACAGTCAAGATTCACAGATATGGAAGACTTTGAGTGGGATATGCTTTCGACTGGAGACTCAGGCTTTGGCGTTGAGGATCGAATCGTGCTAGAAGCTGCCCTGTCAGCAATTTCTGAAGAAGAGAGTCAGATAGTCATGCTTCATGCAGTAGGTGGTATGAAACATCGAGAGATTGCCGATATGTATGATTTACCACTGGCAACTGTTCTGTCCAAGTATAATAGAGCAATTAAAAAGCTCCAGAAGATCATAGAGAAAGGATAATTCATGGGCAAGGTTAACGTAGAATATAAGCTTAGAAAAGCGGTTAAGCATGCTACGCCTGATATGAAAGACCAGATTATTGAAAGATGCAAAACTGTTAGTAGAGATGGCTCAGTACCAATTGTTATTAACACAGTAAAACGTAATAAAATGAGGGAGCATATGTATGCGCTTATAGCAACAGCTGCAGCAATATTGCTTGCCTTTAATATAGGATTAGATGTATATTCAGCTTCCATGAAGTCGAGAATCATGACAGTTGTTGATATTGATGTTAATCCTAGTATTGAGCTTAATATTAATGCTAACGACCGAATAGTTAGCGTTAGAGCCATTAATCAGGATGCCGTGGAAATACTTGATGGCATGGATTTAACAGGGGCTCAGACCAAGGTTGCGGTCAATGCAATTATGGGTTCTATGTTTGAACATGGATACCTTAAAGGCGAGACGGATTCAGTTCTTGTATCAGTGTCTAATAAGGATGAGGCTAAGGCTCTAGAGGTTGAGCGTGATGTTACAGAGAATATAGACTCTCTGATGAAGGCATATAGCCAGGATGTATCTGTTATAGGTCAGACCATTGAAAAAGAGGACAAAGAGCTTGTAGACAAGTCTAATGACTATGGTATTTCAGAAGGTAAGGTAGCGCTTATTAATAAGATTATTTCTTATAATAGTGTGTATACATTCGAAGAACTCGCTAAGCTTAATATTACAGAGCTTAATGAGATTATCTGTAGTATTCAGGATATGGAAGATCCAGAGAATCCTGCCAACAGAGTTGACGAGGAAGACCCTATGATGGATCCAATTATTTCTGACCCAGCTGTAAGTATTGATGGCGAATCAGGAAATGTAGGAACATCAGGGGAAGAAGGTTCAACTGGTGAAACAAACCCTGGTGTTGATATAGATATTCAGGACCCTTCACTTAACCTTGAAGATAATAGTAATCCAGACAAAGACACAGTATCTAGTAATAATGCAAATTAATTATGCAGTAACAGTATTTTAAGTATTAAAAGGAGATTATTATGGCTAATTATCCAACACCACATATTAATGCCTCACCAGAGGATTTCGCAAAGACAGTACTTATGCCAGGCGATCCACTTAGAGCAAAGTTTATCGCAGAAACTTTTTTAGAAGATGCCAAGCTAGTCAACAATGTTCGAGGCATCCAGGGATATACAGGAACTTATAAGGGCAAGAAAGTATCAGTTATGGCCAGCGGTATGGGTATGCCATCAATTGGTATTTATAGCTATGAGCTTTTCAATTTCTTTGGTGTAGAGAATATTATTAGAATTGGTTCAACAGGATCGCTTAATAACGATGTTAATATTAGAGATATAGTTATGGCTATGGGAGCATCAACTAACAGTAACTATGCAAGACAATATGAGCTTCCAGGAACATACGCACCAATTGCTGATTATACATTGTTATCTACAGCAATCGAAGAAGCGAAGAAGGAAAATGCAACCTTCCATGTAGGTAATGTTTTATCATCTGATACATTTTATGATGCTCAGGCCGATGCCAATGATAAATGGATTAATATGGGTGTATTATGTGTTGAAATGGAAGCTGCAGCATTATATATGAATGCGGCCAAGGCAGGAAAGAGAGCGCTTGCAATTTTCACTGTTTCAGATCATATCATCAAGGGTGAGGCAACAACAGCAGAGGAGCGTCAGAATTCATTTACACAGATGATGACTATAGCTTTAAATACTGCTGTAGCTATGGATGATAAATAAATTGTTTACAATTTGTGCAAAACCAACAAAGCGGAGTGTTCACTTTTGGATGCTCTGCTTTTTTTATGGAGTATATATAGAAAAACTGGTGCAATTTAGGGCTTGAATAGTTGTTTTTTATAATGAAACACAGTATAATTTAACATAGTATTGTGCGTTTTTTGCAATGTTGCATCCCGCAAGGTATAAATCTTATTTGGAGGATTTACTAATGAAGGAATTAATGCTTGCATATCATCCAGTAAAAAAAGAAATCCGCTTTTTCGGCAAATTCAAGGGGGATTTTGTTGAAATTCCATATGATGAGTGTCCATTTTTGGAGAAGTATAGTCCTGAGAAGGGAGAGTTTTTACTTCAAAATCAGGGTAGCAATTTCTTTGATGATATCTGGAATCAGTTCGCTCAGGATAATGTAAATATTATCTTCAAGGGAACTAAGATTGATTATGAAGATCTTCAGAAGAAGATTTCTGATTACAATGATTCTAAGGATAAGCAGGTATTTAAAATAACTAAATTTATCGAGCTTCCTAATGTATCAGAGATTTTTGAGTGCATTAGTGAGTTCTGTGATTCAACTCTTGATTCATTTGAAGAGATGCTTCAGGACAATGAGACAAAGCTTATTTTCAAGCGTAGAAAGGCACTTTTCGAAGAGAAGAGACATGCACTTGATAACAACGATGTTAATCTTTGTTTAGTTGGTACATATTCTTCAGGTAAGTCAACATTTATCAATGCTATTATTGGTAAGCGTATTCTTCCTGAATCAATTAACTCAGAAACAGCCAAGATGTTCAAGGTTAAGAATGGTGAGAATCCAAAGGTAACACTTGGTATTCATACTAAGGCTGGTGACAAGGCTGAGAACATTGTACTTACATGGAACGAGCCACTTGGACAGTTTGAGGTAGCTCGTAACAATGCTAATGGTAGAGCAGCTGATGAAGTTAGAAAGATGCTTGAGAAGGAGACAGCAGCAGTAGCTGAGATGGGTCTTCGTCAGCATGAGCAGCTTTGCCGTATGCTCAAGAAAATCAATGATATTCCTAACCATGAACAGAAAGATGGTTCAGGATTCATTAATGGAATTATTGAAGTAGAGTTCCCTATTCCACTTTGTAAGAATATTAACTTTACTTTCTTTGATACACCTGGTACTGACAGTAACTCGAACGAGCACCTTGAGATATTAAAGGAAGCTCTTCAGCGTCAGACAAACTCAATCCTTATTGTTCTTTATGAGCCTACTAAGATGGAGGGTACTGGTAACTCAATCCTTTACAAGCTTATTAATGGCTTCAAGACATCAACAAGTGATGACAGTGTATCAATCGATCTTTCAAGATCGTTCCATGTTATTAACCAGGCTGATACTAAATCAAGCAAGGATCTTAAGCTTCTTCGTAACAAGAAGGTAGCAGTTACTCTTAAGGAAGAGGATAAGATTTACAATGAAGATCCTATGGAAATAGATCTTTCTCAGGAGAGACTTTTCTTCGTATCATCAAAGGCTGCATATATCAGTAAGGCAATCAAGAGTAATATCGATCTTGAGGACGAGCGTACATGGCTTGCTAATCATAAGCAGGAGATTAACAACGAGCCAACACGTGATCCATTTACTGATACAGAAACTGATATTTCGTCTGATAACGGACTTTTCTATAAGTATGATAAGTTGGCTAATGCTGATTTCGAAACAAAGCAGTTAATCGCTGATTGTGAAGCTGAGACAGAGAAGTGTGATAACTCGCTTGAAGGTGTTATTCAGCGTATCTATATTAACTCTGGTATGTATGCTATTGAGCAGGAGATTACAAAGTATGCTCAGAAGTATGCTTTAGCTGTTAAGGCTAAGGGCCTCTACGATGGTATCAAGGGATTAGTTGACTTTATTAAGTCTGATTATGAGGCTATAGAGGCTCAGGCAAGACTTTCTAAGGAGCATATCGAAAAGAATATCGAAATCATGAAGACAAGCATGGTTAGCGATATTGAGCAGGCTCATGCTGAGTTCGTTGCTCGTATTACTGATGACAGTCTTGAGACACAGGTTCAGGAGATTAAGGACCTTGTTCATGAAATCGAAATCAGACAGGAACTTGCAAGCAAGCAGGCTGACAAGATGCAGTGGATTGCTCTTAAGCCAGAAATCTTTGAGCAGAAGAATAAAGTTATTATTTCAGAGCTTAACAGATATCTTCAGGATATCGATGATTACTACAAGGTAATTCGTGGTAATATTCTTGCAGCTCAGGTTGAGGAACTCAAGAGTATTATCGTTAAGAAGATTAAGGAATACAAGGGTATTGATGAAGGACTTATTAAGCGTATTGCTAACATCTCTGATACAGAGATCCCACCTTCAGAAATTGGTGCTCTTAAGATGAACGATTATATCAATGATCAGAAGGCAATCCTTATCTTCAATACTATGGATAAGAAAGCTTACAAGCGTGACGTTGAGCGTGCATTTAACTCTCAGACAGTTGAGCAGTTCGTTGCTTACAAGAAAGAAGTTATCAAGGTTGCTCAGACACGTACACTTGAAATGGTAGAAGAGTTCAAGAACAATATTGATACTATCTCTGGATCACTTGAACTTCTTATTAAGGATGAGAACAAGGCTATCGAAGAGCAGAACAGAGCTAAGGTAGTACTTGAACTTGTTGGTAAGAAGGATGAAGAACTCAACAAGAAGATTTGGGGCGAGAATACTAAGTAATTAAATTTTATTAAATACAAAATTAAAACCCGCATCATTATGATGCGGGTTTTTTATGGTTGTTAATCGAAATATTTGATTATTAGTCATCCTCTTAATCTTAGTCTGGATGAGAGAATGGAACACCTTCTGGAGCGAAAGCAAACTTAGTAGTGAACTTAACGACATCGAAGGTAGGAACCATAGGAATATCGATTGGTGGAATAGGAATTACCTGGTATCTATTGAACTGTGGATACTGGTCAATATCAGCCATATAAGTAATGAATGGATACTCTCTACCATGAAGGATTAAGCACTCACCCTTTTCCTTACTAAATCTCTGAAGCTCTGTTACAGAGATGAGCTTACGCTTCTCAGGACCACCTGGACCCCAGGCATCGATTTCACCACAAAGGAATGAGATTTCATTAAGAAGATCTCGCTCACGTGATGTAAGGAATACCCAGTTATCACAGTTACCCTTGATTGTATCAGCATCCTCGCCATATCTACCCTTTAATTGGTGGATAGACTGAGCTACAAGTACGAATCTCATGTTACGGCTTCGAGCAGCTGAAATCATTGAAGGCATATCAGGAATCTTAGGGATGTTACAGAACTCATCAAGTACGAAGTTAACTCGTATTGGAAGAGCAAGTGTAGCCTGTCTCTGAGCTTCACCGATAAGAATTTCGTATACCTGCTTGATGAACATTGTTACAAGGAAGTGACATGTTGTCTTTTCATCAGGTACGATTACGTATACAGCTGTCTTTTCGTGTCCAAATAGTCTGATATCAAATGTATTATGACAAAGCATATCAGTAAGTCTCTTGTTAAGGTTGAAGATACTTACCATACCATAAAGTACTGTCATGATAGATGAAATAGTCTTCTCATTCTCACCAAGAAGTGTACCCTTGAAGAGCATACCGATTGTATTAGAGTTGTTCATCTTACCAGCAAGAGTCTTAAGTGATTCAAGAGCTGACTGAGAACAAAGAGCAGTAAGTGATCGGATATTAACAGCTCTTTCTGCAGCTGCTGCTTCGAATAATAAGTACATATTAGCTGTAAGAAGTGTTTCAGCCATCATTGGATAAAGGATATCTGTAGATGACTCCTTCTGCTGAGCTGAAAGTGTAGCAGCAAGGTCGTTGACAAGGTTGTTAGCCTCATCCTTACGTCCTGTACAGTAGTACTCGTAAGGAAGTGAGAGTGGATCCCACATATCTCCATAACCGATATCTCGGAAGTTAAGAACTACAAGCTTGTAGCCTCTTTCCTTAGCAAAGCCTGCAGTACGTACATAAAGCTCGGCCTTAGGGTCAGTTACGATAAATGACTCGCCAGCACGGATGTACATATTGATTGTAGGCATAACGAAAAGTCGAGTCTTTTTAGAACCTGTAGCACCGAAGATAAGTGTATGTGTATCACGACCATCAAGATAAGCTGTGTAACCATCACTCATTACTGGAATACCACCAGTTGGATACTGAGGAGCAGATAAGTCAACTCGTGTTGCTGAAGACTGAATCTCTTCTACAGTTGCCCATCTTGTCTGACCAGTATTACTTTTATATCTGTTATTTTTAATCTGATTTGAACTCATAGCTTCCTCCCCTAGTTATTATTGAATGAAGAAGTATATACCTTCTTATTGTTTTCAATAAGCTCAGATACATAGATTCCATCAGGAGAGAATGCACTGATCATACCCTTAGTTACGACTCCATCGTATGGAGGAGTTGATGTGTATACAGAATAAACGATATCTTCAGCAAGTCTGTCGAGCATCTCATAACCGGCAAAATACTGGTCGTTACGAAGCTTGTTAACAGTAGAGATAATCATGTTTTCAGCTTCTTCATCGAGGTTAAGACCATAGCCTGAAATCTCACCATTGATGTAGTTACAAAGTGACTGAGAATCTGGCAGATTCATCTCGATAACTTCTATACGGAAGAAGAGAACGAGAAGCTGCATAAGAGTTTCAACTGCCTCTTTATTGTAGTTACGAATGTGGAATACATATAAAATATCATCTTCGAGAGTTGCAAGATATTTCATTGTGTTAATGAAATTGTCCTCAGAGAAGTGACCAACCCACTCGTCAAGTTCGATAGAAAGAATACCACGATACTCACTTCTAAAGCCTGCTGCATCACGGATTTTTTCAGCGATTTTCTGAATTTCAAAGAAATTTTGTCCTTCTGGTACATACTCAAGATAATACTCGAAACACTTAACATTACCGTAGAAATCAAGAAGATTACCACTCTGCTCAAGATATCCAGTAAGAAGCTTGAGAATACCTGAACGGTCGATACCATTATCAGATACCCATAATAAGTCAGGAATAACTAATCCCTTTTTGGCATTGAATTTATAAATGTTATCACTAACACGCTGCCAACGTTCAATGACGTCTTTAAAACCATCGAGGCCATTAAGAGTCATTATCTGATCCAAATAAGCATTTGATGCCATGAAAGAACCCACCTTTCTCCTTTTTGGTAATAAATATACTAAATTATAACAGAATACGCTTATTATTACTATATTGTATGACGTTAAACTTACTTTTTTTATGCAAAAAATATAGATAATTGCGAATTCTTATTAACATAATATTGGAAGTAGACGATAATATAGATATCTATGAGTATATACCTAGGGGGCACAGCATGAAATTTAAACTGTTAGTTAATAGTCAAAATTATACTATTGTAAGAGATTTTTTTACAAATAGCGTTGAGAATTTTGTATGTATAAGTACCACAGAGTACTGGGATGATATTGCAAGACATTATGCGATGTTTGAACCATACGCATATGTTACTGTGTTTGAGCACAAAGATATCTCGCAGCTTGCACTTTTTAAGCAATTAAAGAAAAGCAAGTGGGGGGCTGATGTCCCAATCATTGTTATTGCAGATGAAGAAAATGCGTCATTCCTTGAAAATGAGTCTGAGAATTACGTAGATCTCATTATTACAAGACCAGTAACTATTGCCATGATCTATCAAAAGATATTTGAGTTATTAGATGGCATTGAAAAGGAAAAACAGAGAATCCTTGAAGAGGAGCGCCTACGACGCGAAGAAGAGGAAGCTAGAAATAACAGAAAGCACATTGTTGTTGTTGATGATGACAAGGAAGTTCTTAAGATATTAAAGGCAATGCTAGAGGAAAAATACAATGTTACAACCATGATAAATGGCCGTATGGCAGAGAGGTTTCTTGAGACAAAGGAATGTGACCTTATATTGCTTGATTATCAAATGCCTATCAAAAATGGTCCAGAAGTATTTAGGGATATAAGAGAGATGGATAGTGCCAAGGATATTCCTATAGTTTTCTTAACGGGCGTTGCTGATACAGCGAAGATAGCTGAGGTACTCAGACTTAAGCCACAGGGATATTTGCTTAAGCCAATTGATAGAGAAAGATTATTTGAAACTATTGATAAGATTCTGGCGTAAGGATTAGCTACAATAAAATGTTTGGGGATAATTGGAATATATGTATGAAGATGTAACACTAGTTGAATTAATAAATCCATCTATTTTACAGAAAATGCAGGCATCATTTGCGCAGATGGCTCGAATGGCTGCAATTACTACAGATGAAAATGGAGTTCCTGTAACAGAAGGAACTAATTTTACCAGATTGTGTTCTGAGATGTGTCGTAAGTCAGAGAAGGGACGAGTACGATGTGAAAACTGTGACCGTAATGGTGCGCGTATGATTCTTGAAAAGCAGCATCCTGAATCATATGAATGTCATGCCAATCTGGTTGATTTTGCAGCGCCAATTATGCTTGGCGATCGAATGATTGGAAGCTTTGTTGGAGGACAGGTTGTATCAAAGCCTATTGACCCTGACAGGATGCGAGAAGTGGCTAGAGAAATTGAGGTTGATGAAGAAGAATTTCTTAAGGCGGCAGGAGAAGTCCAGGTTATACCACAGGCGGCGATAGATCGTTCTGCTCAGTTTATATATGAATTTGCTCAGGTCATTTCTGATATGGCGTATAGCGCCTATGTATCACAGCAGCTTAGCAGGGAGGCAATGCAGGCTGCGATTCAAAAGTCTGACTTTCTTGCCAATATGAGCCATGAAATTCGTACTCCAATGAATGCAGTACTTGGTATGGCTGAAATGGCTGAAAGAGAAGAAATGTCCGACGAAGCAAGGGGCTATATTCATCAGATTCAGTCTTCAGGAAAGCACCTTCTTGCAATTATCAATGATATTCTTGATTTCTCAAAAATTGATTCCGGTAAAATGGAAATCGTTGAAACTCCATATAGTGTCAGTGAGCTACTAGATGATATCAGCAATCTTGTTAATAGTCGTATTGGAACTAAGGATTTAACATTTATCGTAGATGTTCCATATGATATACCTGTTGAGCTTATTGGCGATAGTATTCGTATTCACCAGATTTTAATCAATCTTCTTACAAACGCAGTTAAATTCACGCAAAGAGGAAAGATAGTGCTGAAGGTCGACTTTGAACGCACAGGCGACGATTCGGCGTTGTTTACCATGTCTGTATCAGATACGGGTAATGGTATTAAACAGGAGGATCTGGAAAAATTGTTCCAGTCTTTCCAACAGGTAGATAGTAAGCGTAATAGAAGTATTGAAGGTACAGGACTTGGTCTTGCAATCACAAGACAGCTCCTTGATCTCATGGGTGGTAGTATTTCTGTGGAGAGTGAATATGGAAAAGGTAGTACCTTTACAACTAAGATTCCGCAGAAGATATTCAAAGAACGCGGAGAGCTTTCATATAAAGAGAATGATCTTCAGGTCTATATGTTGGTTGAAAATGAATATGTAAAAGAGCAACTGGTAAATGAATTACAGTTTGTAAATGCTTCAGTCATTGACCTTACTGAAGAAAATATGAATAAAAATCCTGGCAATGTTGCTTTTGTTGTAGAGAGAAAGCTTCTTTCAGATGTCATGCTAAGTAAGCTTGTGCAATATCCGGATTTAAGAGTTGTAGTTATAGACAACTACGATGGTGATAATGCAATTAAGTATGATAATGTACGTGTACTTAGAAAACCGGTGACCATTCAAAAATTCTATGCAGCTCTTGGCTTAGTCACAGACGCTGTCGATGAAGCGACAGAGGATGATGTTTTTGCATTTGAGGCTCCAGAAGCAGAAATCCTTATTGTTGATGATAATGCAATCAACCTTACAGTAGCCAAGGGACTTCTTGAGCCACTTAATATGAAAGTTGATGTGGCTGAAAGCGCCAATGCATGTATCGAAAAATTGAGAGGCAAGAAGTACGATATTATCTTTATGGATCATATGATGCCTGACGTTGATGGTATTGAAGCAACTCATATCATTAGAAGGCTTGTTCCAGGTTATGCAGAGGTTCCTATAATAGCACTTACAGCCAATGCAGTTGGTGGTGCCAGAGAAATGTTTATTAAAGAAGGCATGAATGATTTTGTGGCCAAGCCCATTGAAACTAAGAAAATAGTTGCTCTTATTAGGAAGTGGCTACCAGTTGAAAAAATCGTGCCCGTTGATAAAAGCAAGAAACAAATAATAAAGACAGAAGAAAATAAAACTTTTACCGAGACTTCTGAAACAGGCAATGTTCTCGTTCGCGAAGGATTTAATGTTAAGGGAGCCATAGATCTTCTTGGAAGTGAAGAACTCTATATGAGAATTCTTAAAGAGTATTATCTTGGTATAGACAAGAAGGCTCAAATTATCAGAACTCATTATGAGAACAAAGATTACCAGAATTATACAATAGAGGTTCATTCATTAAAGAGTACGTCAAAGCAAATAGGAGCAGACAATTTATCTGGCTATGCAGCAAGACTGGAACAGGCAGGAAACAGTAGCGATATTGTTTTTATTGAAAACAATACAGAGGAACTAATCAAGGATTTATTTAAGGTAAAGGACTCTCTTAGTAGAGTGTTCCCCGATGAAGTGAAGACCGAAGAGGTTATCAAGGCTGATCGTAATAATACGAGGGCGCTTCTGGATGAGCTTATAGAAGCCTTAAATGAAATGGATACTCTTGTTATTGATGAGGTGGTTGAGAAAATTCAGCACTACGAATATGAGGATGGTGATGAATGCCAGTTCCTCCAGACATTAACAGGCTCGGTTGAAGAGTATGATATAGACGAGTGCATACGAATAGTGGATGAATGGAAGGCTTATTTGTCTGATTAAAATGCGAAAAAAATAATAAATAAAAAAATATGAAAAAAGTTGTTGACATTTGTTCTGCTCATGCATATAATAAATCTTGCGTCAAGAACAGATGACGACATCGGGGTGTGGCTCAGTTTGGCTAGAGCACCTGGTTTGGGACCAGGGGGTCGCAGGTTCGAATCCTGTCACCCCGACTTTGAAAATTAATATGCGGGTGTAGTTCAATGGTAGAATGACAGCCTTCCAAGCTGTACACGTGGGTTCGATTCCCATCACCCGCTCTCTTACAAACAGTAAAAAGTGGTTTCCAATGGAACCACTTTTTTTTACTGTTTGTTAGAGAGCGGGTGATTACACCCGGCTCTCTTGCACATTTTTTTTTACTGTTTGTTGGAGAGCGGGTTTGATAATTTTTAGGAGGCAGTATGCAGAGCTTACTTATTAAGGATACGACTAAGGAAGAACGTGAACGTATAGTGGCTGAGTCAGTCGGAAACATCGAGGGTGGATGTGATGGCTGTGCACCTGGTATAATGAAAATGTATCAGCCGTATATTGATGGAGAGATGGAACTTAGGGAATGTACCATGAATTTTAGAGCGAGTTACGTTTCTGGTGAAGAGGCGCCTACAAGAAACGGCTGCGAGTTCTTTTAAAGGATTAAGTATATGAATAACATTAATTTAAAAAGAAGAGATAAAATCTTCACATGGTCAGTGATTATACCTCTTATTTTTATTGCTTTTTTCTTCGGGATTCTCATACCTAGTTTTTTGTCTTCTGATATGACGGCCACTAGCATATTCCTTTTCATATTAGTGGCTTTTGTTGTTATTATGACTGCCGGTGCACCAATCATTATTTCGCTTTCAGCACGCAAAGAATACAATGCGATGATTGACAAATATGGTCTAGACAATCTCAAGGTACATCTTGAAAAGAATTTATTGAAGACATATGAATATAAGAACATTTCAAAGTACACAACTTACTTTACAGATAAGCTTATTGTTGTACCGGGCAGTGCTGTTGTATCTTACGAAGAAATAGCCTGGATGTTTAAAGATAGAGAAACAAGTAATAATACGAGCAATTATTCTTTTATATCGCTTCGTCTTTATAATGGTAAAGCGGTTCGTATATGCAGTCATATAAAAGATGAAGACCTTATGGAGTACTTCAATTTTATTTTCATGCATAATAGTAAAATTCTATTTGGTTTAGATTCTGGTAATCCTAAGAAATATAATGATCGTGTATATGGATACAAAAAGGGTATTTTAAAAATAACTGATCCTGTTGATATTTCGGAACCATTAAATAAAGATGAATATGATTTCTCAGGAGTCTTTCCTAAGAAGAAAGGACGCTTTAATTCGGAGGAGGAACTTGAAGAATATATTTCTCGCAATTATGATTATTATAGTATGCAGGAAGCTGTCTTGCTTTATATCGAAGAAACTGGCGTGGATGATAAAAGCGCAACCAAAGAAATCGTGCGTATTTTTAATGAGAGAAATAATAAAGGTAGGGTGCTAGAGACTCCTCGTGAATATACCAAAGAATACAAATCAAATAGAATAAGGAGTGCAATTACATTTGTTATTTTTGTTATGTTATTAGCATTCTTTGGTGCAACAGGTATTATGATTGATGAAGACAGTAGTGACCTTGTTAAATTTGCTTTAATCGGAGGCTTTATGATATCTATGGCAGTATTCACAGTAGTAGCGACTGCATTTAATAGTGGTTCCAAGACTAATAGGGAAGACCATAAATAAGGCTAGAGAAAGAGCGTAAAAGAATAGTTTAGAAGAATAGATATAAAAGAAAAGGGATGGGAAGATTATGAATAATATCAATCTAAAATATAAAAATGAAAATGGTGTGATGGGAGTAGTGATATTAGTTTTCTTTCTTATGATATTCGGAAGCATGGCTATACCTGTTATATCTTTATTAATAGAGGATCCTTCTGATCCTAC
Organism: Lachnospiraceae bacterium; assembly: GCA_045600085.1. Taxonomy (GTDB): domain Bacteria; phylum Bacillota; class Clostridia; order Lachnospirales; family Lachnospiraceae; genus NK4A136. The sequence continues at coordinate 2,045 of JAZRXF010000101.1, read as the reverse complement.
AGTTATTGTTTTCGCGGTGATGATTTGTCTTTTCATTGTTCCGTTTATAATTTACTTTTTTGTTTCACAAAAGAAATCCAAGAAAGAATACCAGGCGGTTCTTGATAAATATGATGAAAATAAAATTTTAGCTCACCTGGAAAATAATACTCTTAAAAAATATGAGTATAATTTTTACGGTACTAATTTAGAGGTATACTTTACTGATAAATTAATTGTGGTTCCAGGAAGTGATATTGTTTCATATGGTGAAATAGCATGGATGTTCAAGGGTGTTGTTAACAATAAGAATAGCAGTTATGCATACATATCTCTCAGACTTTATAATGGAAAAGAGGTTCGTATATGTAGTCATATAAAAGATGAAGAAATCATGGAATACTTCAATTTTATATATATGCATAACACCAAAATATTGTTCCATAATGAAGCAGAGAATCGTATTAATTATAGCAATCGAGTATATGCCTTTAAAAATGGTATAATAAAAATTGATCCAGTTGATATTTCTGTTCCTCTTAATAAAGACGAATACGATTTTTCAGGTATATTCCCAAAGAAGAAAGGACGATTTGATTCTGAGGAAGAACTTGAGGAGTATATCGAACAGAATTACGAAGACAGCAATATGCAAAAAGCTATCGAGCTTTATAGTGAAGAGACAAGCCTTGATACATATAGCGCAGCCAAAGAGGTTGAGAGAATTTTCGATGAGCGTGAAGAAAAGGGCATGAAGCTAAATACACCTTATGAATTTACTGAGGAGTACAAGAAATATCAGAATGCAAAGATGCTTGTGGGTTTTGGCTTAGCTTTCTTAATTTTTAGTGTGATTGGACTAATTGGTATATTTGGTTCTGGTTCTTCTGGAGGGGACATTGCAGCTGGTATAGCATGCATTACATTATTTTCTGCGATAGGCGTAGCAATGGAAATAGCAGGTTTTAAAGGACTTAATAGATACAAGAAAGATTAAAGATGATTTATAATGCAATAAACTAACAGGGCAATGTATTAGTATAATAGCAAGAAGTTATTAGGAGGTTATATTTGATGAGAATATTAGTAACTGGTGGTACAGGATATATTGGTTCACATACTTGTGTGGAACTATTGAATAAAGGTCATGAGGTAGTCATATTTGATAACCTTTTTAATTCTCAGATAGATGTTGTCGATAAGATTAAATCCATAACTGGCAAGGATGTTAAGTTCTACAAGGCAGATATGCTTGATAAGGAATCGATGAGACCAGTGTTTGAAGAAAATACATTTGACGCTGTCATTCATTTTGCTGGACTTAAAGCAGTTGGTGAGTCTGTTCAGAAGCCTTTATGGTATTACAACAATAATATTACTGGAACACTTAATCTTTGCGAGCTTATGAATGAGTATAATTGCAAGAGAATTATTTTCTCATCATCAGCCACAGTTTATGGTAATCCAGAGACAGTTCCAATTACAGAGGATTTTCCTCTTCATACAACTAATCCATATGGAAGCACCAAGCTTATGCTTGAGAGAATATTGTCAGACTTCTGTGTTCCAGATAAAGACTGGAGTGTAGTACTTCTTCGTTATTTCAACCCTATCGGTGCTCATGAGAGTGCACTTATTGGTGAAAAGCCAAATGGTATTCCTAATAATCTTATGCCATATATTATGCAGGTAGCAGTAGGTAAGCTTCCAGAGCTTGGAGTATTTGGTGATGATTATGATACACCTGATGGAACTGGAGTTCGTGATTACATTCACGTAGTCGATCTTGCCAAGGGTCATGTCAATGCTGTAGATAAGGTTACATCAACAACAGGTGTTAATATTTATAATCTTGGTACAGGCCATGGATATAGTGTTCTTGACATTGTTAAGAACTTTGAGGCTGCAAATGATATTAAAATCCCTTATTCAATTAAACCTAGACGTCCAGGTGATATAGCTACATGTTACTGTGATCCAGGTAAAGCTGAAAAAGAGCTAGGATGGAAAGCACAGTATGGAATTAAGGAAATGTGTGCAGATTCTTGGAGATGGCAGAAGAATAA
>JAZRXF010000100.1:0-4559 GCA_045600085.1 Lachnospiraceae bacterium | reverse complement strand
ACTACTGAACACCACTGGTTACATACCTGTGGTAAATCTCTATATGAGTGAATAACACCCTTGTAATAATCGCAGAATAATGTTTCTGATGTAGGTCTTACACAAAGTCTTTCCTGAAGCTGATTAAGTCCTCCGTGTGTTACCCATGCAACTTCTGGAGCAAATCCTTCTACGTGATCCTTTTCCTTCTGAAGAAGAGACTCTGGAATAAACATAGGGAGATACATATTCTCAACACCTGTCTCCTTGAACATAGCATCGAGCTGATTTCTCATAAGCTCCCATATAGCAAAGCCTGCGGGCTTAATTGCCATACATCCCTTAACGCTTGTATAGTCGATAAGCTCTGCCTTTGTTACTACGTCAGTGTACCACTGCGCAAAGTCTTCTTCCATGGAAGTGATTGCTTCCACAAGTTTCTTGTTGTCTGCCATTTCTTTTTACTCCTAATATTTTAATAAAGCCTTTTAGGCTTCTTTTTTGACGTACCCGTCTATGATATCACAGATTATACCTATTGGGTCAAGCTGTCCTGATTTATTCATATTATCAATGAAGCTTTGTCTACCGCAGTATAACTGCTGAACTGACTCAACAATAGTATCCTCATCAAGATCTTCCTCACGAAGAACCATACTAAAGCCCTGGGCTTCGAAGCTTGATGCATTAAGAAGCTGGTCACCACGGCTTCCCTTAGTAGGAAGTGGTATAAGAAGGTTTGGTTTCTTAAGCGCCAAAAGCTCACATATAGCATTAGCACCAGCTCTTGAAATTACAATATCGCATAATGCGAATAAGTCTCGAAGTTCTGCCTTAACATACTCAAACTGCTTATAGCCCTTGATATTAAGTAAAAGATTGTCCATCTTGTCCTTACCACATATATGAACAATATTGAAATCCTCGAGAAGCTTTGGAAGTGCTGCTCTCACGCAGTCGTTAATAGCCATAGCACCCTGGCTACCACCAATAACCATGATAACAGGCTTATCTTCTTCGAATCCGCAAAGAGAAATCGCTGCCTCTCTACTACCAGTTAAAAGCTCTTCCCTTATAGGTGAACCAGTAAGTACTGCCTTGTCGCCACCTATACTTTCCTTGGTTTCAGGGAAGTTACAGCATATTTTGCTGGCTACCGGCATACATAATTTATTGGCTAATCCTGGTGTTAAGTCTGATTCATGCAGAACGCAAGGTATCTTAAGTGATGCCGCTGCTCTAACTACAGGAACTGATACAAAACCACCTTTAGAAAAGATAACGTCTGGTCTAAGCTCCTTAAGAATTTTCTTGGCCTCACCAAGACCTTTAAGAACCTTGAAAGGATCCGAAAAATTCTTAGGATCATAATATCTACGAAACTTACCTGTTGCCACTCCATAATATGGAATACCAAAATCCTCGATAAGTCTTTTTTCTATTCCATCGTATGATCCAATATAATGAATCTCATACCCCATTTCCTTTAATTTAGGAATAAGTGCGATATTGGGTGTTACATGTCCTGCTGTACCACCACCAGTAAGAACGATTTTCTTCATACTATATTACCTATACACTCTTAAGTGCCTGAGCAAGCTGATCAGGACATGAAGTAGACTTAAAACCACAAGTAATTCCTTCGAGTTTCTTGATAACCTCGTCCTTAGTCATACCTTCAACAAGTGAACCAATACCCTTAAGGTTACCATTGCATCCGCCTACAAACTTAACATTACGTACTATATCACCATCTAAATCAAACTCTATCATCTGAGAGCATGTACCCTGTGTCATATACTTCATGAATAATACCTCCTATCATCAATTGAAATAATATGCATCTAATAAATTGTAATTGTATCACAAAATACCTAATACTACTACTTAACTAATAACCAAATCAGTGGCTGACAAAACAAGTTATTTTAGCAAATCTCTAGTAGCCTCGAGTTCCTCGGCGCTTGGGCTAGTTGGCTCCCATAAAATATGCTGACCATCATTCTTGTATCTAGGAATAAGATGAAGATGATAATGCATAACGGTCTGTCCTGCTGCCTCACCATTATTCTGTACTACATTGAGACCATCTGCGCCAAGCTTATCCACCATCTTTGTAGCTAATTTCTTGGCTAAAACCATAGCAGCAGCTGCTGTCTCATCTGGAAGCTCATACAGATTGTCTGCATGCTCCTTTGGAAGTATTAATGCGTGGCCCTTAGTAGCTGGACCCATATCAAGTATTACATTGAACTTATCATCCTCATAAATTGAATTAGTAGGAAATACTCCATTTGCTAATTTACAAAAAATACAATCATCCTTCATTACGCTTTCCTCCGTTTATTATGAATTTTCTATCTCCAACAAATCATTGTCCATAAGTTTTTGGACATTAGGAATAATCTCTGATACTGGGACTCCGATTATTTCACTTATCTCTATAAGGTCGTTGGTGCCATCTACGTATGCGATGAGATTACGAAGTGTCATAAGCGGATTATACATACCCTTTCTTGATAAATCTGGGAATAATCCACGCTTACCAAGCTGGGGCTCACAAAGAGTCTTAATCTTGTAGTTATAGTTATACTCAAGTGCATTTATAACCTGGGTCATAACTGAAAAAGCGCCCTCAAATCCTTCTGGAGATATATAGTCCATATTGTCCTCGGAAGTATGATACTCTCTGAATTCACCGTACTTGGATCTACAAAATGCTACTGCTGGAAGATCAACTCCAGGAGCATTATAATGCTTCTCATCACTACCTCGTTCTAGGTATGAATAATCCGAATATTCTGGATAGTGATACTTAAGTACATTGGTTAATACCCTGTCTGCCAATGTCTTGCCATATCTTGAATGAATTATAGAATAATCGTGATTATCACCTACGCATGATAATACAAATATAGCCTTGATATGCTTCTGCATATGCTCTAGATTTCTACTCATATAAGAAATAGAACCTATACTTTCTGGTATTAATAAAAATCGATATGTATAACGTCTCTTTTCTAATGAGCGAACATAATTAATTAGGCCCATAGCAAGTGCTGGTCCTGAACATTCATTATTGGCCATAGATGGATGGCAAATATATGTAGAGAAAAGAATTTCCTCATTTGTTTCACCTGGAATAACCAGTTCACCATAGTTAAGAACGCCATTAGTTAGTGAGCTCTTAACAACCATATGATACTTATCTTCTGGCTTTGCATTCTTAATAAGTTCATTCTTCTGATTCTCTGTCATACAAAAGCCATAACGCTCTTTATAATATGAAGTCACATATGGTATGGCATCTGGCTGACTTGGCTCTGTATATACATGAGTAAGAAGCTCATCAAGACTCACATATTCATCGACTGGCGAGCTATATCCAAGTACATGAAGATTATTTTTCTTAAAATCTACTATCTTATTGCCATTACTATCTTCTATGTATGCATCCTCAATATTCCATTCCTTTGGAACATTCCAGTCAAAGGCCTGCATACCTGTTGGAAACTCGTGAATCTCTATATCTTTATCATATTCTTGAAGTATGGCCAGAGTATCTCTTACTCCTTGACCTGTTATACTTCTGCAGATAGGAAATATCCTATCTGCTATGTCATACATCTCCTGACCTGTCATGATTAACTCCTTAAAATAGCAAATGCTAAATATCTATTTACTCCATATCATATCTCTATCTGCGTCGAAATCGTAAAGATTACGACACATGTTATTCGCAGCATCTTCATATATAGTATCGAAGCTGTCGCCAAGCATACACTTGTTGATGACCACTCCATTCACATCGAACTTTTTAGAGATGCCCTTTTGCTCTAGTATCTCACCTATACGGTTGAACATCTCATGGGTACCGTATTCTAATACTCTTGCTGGATACTCATATGTAACAGTACTTTCCTTGCCGCTTGCATCCACATATGTACCAGTAAACTCCTTATGGAATCTATATGGAACCTTGGCGCATGTCTCTGCATAGTGAACAAAAGTCATACTACGCTGATAGTCTGTACCAAGCATAACCTGGATTACATTCTTTTCCTTCATATAAGCAAATGGAGAATCTGGTCCAAATGAGTTGAGATTCTCTATGGCACACAGATACTCCTTGTCCCTCCCCCATACGCTAAATGAATGCATAGGATGCTTGGTTCTCTTAAAATCATCTCTCTTAAGGGCTGCATTGCCAAGGGCACCTGTTGTAGACATAGTGTTCTTGTAATCATAAAAACCCTTATTGCTAAAATCAAAATTGAAGGTTGGAATAAGAAGTGTTCCATCATCGCCGATTGCTTCAATAAAGCTGTCTAAAAGCTTATCAAGGTCAAACTTCTCACCATTTTTCATGGCAAGAAAAGACAGCATTAAAATATCAGAAGACAGATATACTCTGTCTCCTTTCTTAAGTCCTATTATCTTTGGTATCTCTGTATATGAAATATAATCAGCCATTACTTGGTCACTCTTTCTACGTATGTTGCTATGGCTGCTGCCGACTCAAAGTTTTCTGGTACAAGATCCATTGGATTGATATCAAAGCTAAACTCCTCCATAAGCGC
>JAZRXF010000099.1:0-18923 GCA_045600085.1 Lachnospiraceae bacterium | reverse complement strand
ATATATAGTTACTATGTAGATGGTAAAAAGATTTATAGCTGCTATAAGCATAAAAGAAGATGCTGAAAAAAGAGAACTATCCAAATTCATTAAAACAGCTTTATGGAGGAATTTTATAAAAAAATATTTTTATATACAATTTATCAAGCAAAAAGAGAATGATAAGCTTCTAATTCTCTGAGTACAGAAATAAATTAAGGACCGACAAGTCGGTCCCTAATTATTTCTGATATTTTTTTCATATATCAATAAATACCGTAAGAAGAGTGTAAACAACAGGGTCAATATATGAAAAAGGTTTTATTTATACATAATATGGGTTTGGTTTGAGTAATAACATAATACAATCAACAATGTAACCTACTCCGCATAGACCACATGTGAATAAATATAAAATTCCCATCATTATTTTGCCTTCATAAAATTTATGTGCGCCAAAAAATCCTAAGAAGAAACATAGACAAAAGGCAACCCATTTATTCTTTGGTCTTCCAACACCAACAATATTAGTATTAGTATTTGTATTTGAATTGTTAATAATAATATTAGGCTGTGCTTGAGCCCCTTGATTCATATCTTCTACCTGACATCCGCAAAGAGTACAAATTACAGCTTTTTCAGGAATCTTTCCACCACAATGTTTACAGAATTTTGTTTTAATTTGTGGTGTGGCCTCTGTTTCAGGAGTCACAATATTTTCGTTCAATTCATTATTATCCATAACAATAACCTCCTCATACTAATCTCTTAATATAAAATATGTCAGAGAGTGTATTTACACTAAAATTTAGTAACATTATATATATATATATATAATGTCAATGGTTTTTGTTTAGATATAATAAAAATACTTATTTATTTCACAGTCACTTTCTCTTTATAGACATCTTCTGGCAACATTGCTTTATAGTGAGCTTTATAAAGATCGGCTATAGTTTCCTGGTCATGATACTTTCCAAGATCCATTTCTATGACAATATAATCAACACCAAACATTATTGCCTTTACACCTGTATTAACATATCCATTACGAAGGTAAAAATTAAGTCGTCTTGTCTGAAGGTCCCTGTCTTCTTCATTTTCAGCATAGTCAGGATCCTCCACTTCTCCGATTACGCTGTCGCTGTCAGCAAACTTTTGTTTTAGTAGTCCAAGGAATGTACTTCCAAGTCCACCATTTCTCTTATCCTTAGTTACAGCAAAATAATCGAAAAGATAATGATTGTCCATCTTTACAAAGAAGGCATAACCTAATACTTCTCTTGAGCTATCCTCGTCATCTGTTAATGCATAACATTCATACAAATTCTTATCATATGCATCCAGGATTCTTTGAAGAGGCTTTAGCTCTTTGGGTGGAAAATCATATTTCATTTTAGTATTGTAGATTTCAGTTATCTGCTCTCTACCTAGTAATGATATTTGCATATTAATATCCGTTCATTTCACTCTTTTATTAATCAATAATATCGTTCTGGAATCTAGACAAATGCTCATAAGGAAGAATCAGTCTACCACGGAAAAGACCGCATCCATCATTAATAAGTGAATTATTGATAGCAGCAAACATGTTAACATCCAGCTCACTAAGTTCAAGGTTTCTAAGCTTAGCCACTCGCTCCAAAGCCTCATCGTAGTAAATACACTGGCCACTTGGTATCTCGGAATGACTGCCTCTGGCGTCAGCTTGTCTGCTTTCGTAACCCATATGGTTAGCAGGACCTATTTCTGCATAATTGTCCATATCGTATGTACGGATTTGAACCTCAATATAGCTAAGTGATATATTATCAAAAAATGTTATATGAAGTGATTTGTAGCCAGAAGGACTAGTGTGTGCAATATAATCCTTGTAATAAGGAGCCACATCACTTGCGAGCAGTGAACTAGTATTTGTATCCTGAAGACTCTTATTATTACTGTTACCTAGTTCGCTTCTAGCAATCTGAGCATCAAAACCTCTTTTTGAAAGGAATGAAGGAAGTCTGTTGGCAATGTCATATAGACAGGCCATTTCTTTTTCTTTTCGCTCATTTTCATCTTTTACGTGACATTTTGGCATTGATATGATGATTCTGTAAGCGATAAGATCCTTAGTGGCAGAAAGTCTTTCTTTTATTTCTGTATCAGTTGGGAATTTTCCATATTCTTTGTAGTAGTCATTAACAAAAGAAACTATTTGTCCATTGAACTTGGATTCAGCACGAATAAGGGATTTGATTCTTCCCTTGAATGTGAAAGCCAGGTCGGGATAGGTTTCGGTCATATTCTTATAGAATTCTCTCATTCGTTGTGACTGTGATGTAAGGAAGTCATTGTGCTCAAGAAGCTCTGACATTTGGACAAGAAAGTCACAGTGAGCCAGATCTATCGGGTTACCAGTTTTTCTTGCATCCTCACGTAGATCTCTAGAATAATTATGTAATATTTTTATTACTGTATCACCATTGTACAGATAATCATTTAATGAAATCATGTTGTATTATTGTATCCCCCATAAACTAATCGGATAACTTTATCACTATTATATCCCCTATGTATTCTATAGAACCATTGGTTGGATAACAAGTCATATCTTTTATTTTTGATTCAATATCATCAGTATAACTTTCGTCATCTCTAATATTAATTATATTCATATTAACGCCAAGCTCCATTAATATCATGGCTTCTTCTGTACCTTGATAAAACAACGATGTATCAGAAATTCCATAACCCTGTATATCACTAAAGCCGTCTGGTGATTTTAATTCATTGGAGCCAGCAAATGAACCTATGAATGAAACCTTTGTCTCACCTGGCTGGTAGTCTTCCATTTTTTCAATATCATTAACTATACGAGACATTACCGCCTTGGCAGCATCTTCCTGCAATTGTTTTTTTAGATATACCTGATTGGCATATACAGAATTAACCCAACAAATCACTAATAGTAATACTGTAATAATACAGCTCAGTGTCTTTAAAATAATCCTTTTATTAGTAGCATTTATTTCTTCAAGAAGCATAATGGCAAGAACATATACCATAATGTACGAGTAGTTCATAAGTCCGTGAACCATTCCCTTGGAAATAAGACATATAACATTGATGCCAATAGGGAACAGGCCAAGAAGAATTATACTAAGCGCTATATTAATGGCTGAATTCTTTTTGCTTATATGAAGTATTATGATACTGACAATAATGAATATAAGAATAAAAATATTGGCAGCTCGTAATATGTATGTCCATACAAGACTAAGTGACTGGCCTTTAAAGTACAGTGAAATAAAAACATCTGGATTCCAGAAGTAATATATTACCTGTTTATAGGAAAGAAGAATAAGTGAAGGTAATGATGATGATGAATAATCACCAATATCAGCTAACCCGTTATAGCTATTCGATGTCCATATATGAAAAGCCTTTTGAAATATCTTCCATGCGATAAAATATATGATTCCGGAAGCAAGGAAAGCTATTCCATAAAATACAGTAGTTTTGAATATGGACGAGATTTTCACATTCTGATATAAGGCTTTTATTAATAGGATAATGATAAGCGAAAGAGCCACGCTTATATATGCCTGGTATGTACCAAGTGATAAAGTGAGACAAAGTATTCCAGCAATCACAGGAAGAGTTTTTTTCTTATTGATAAGCCATACACCTAAAACAACTAAAAAAAGTGCCAGCGCAAAAAAATCAGACCAAGGTACAAATGTGGCATTAGTATATATAAGTGCCGTACTAGTAGTCATGATTCCAGAGAGAATAATAAGCGATACTGGTTTCTTTATACCAAGCATATCTGCAGTAAAGTATACTGACAGGGTAAGCCATAGAAGGCTAAGGCATATAATCATCCAAGGAGCTGCTATACTACCACGAATAAATAACCATATTGGCTGAAAACATCTGCCAAGAGATATTTGCCATGCATAATCATTTTGGTGAATCATAAGAAGGGAGTCGCCTGAAAACATGGTATTACTCATACGAAAACCATGAGCGAATATGTATGAAACAAATACTGATATTATTACTAAGATAATACGTTCTTTATCTTTTTTAAAATTATCTTTTATTAAATCAAACATTTATAAACCTTCTATACTTTATGTTAGAATATAACTGAATTAATAATACTTAATTAATGGAGAAATAACAATGAGTGAAGAAAAAGAATATGTTACTTTTACAGTAGAAACAATGAGTGGTGATACAGTAGAGATGGCTGTTCTCTACGAATTTGAATATGAGAAAAAGATGTACGTAGCTGCAGGCCTTATTGAAGGCGATACTATAAACACAGAAGGAGTATATATTTATCGTGCTAAAGAAACCGAGGACGGTTTTAAGACAGAGAAAATAACCAATCATGTTGAGTATGAACGTGTAGTAAAAGCATACGAAGAGTTAGTTGATGAAACAGAAGAAGAATAAAAGAAATTTTGACTTTTCATATATATAGTTTATAATACAATCATAATCTTCAGGGCGTTGTGTAAGTCAACACCGGCGGTATAGCCCGCGAGCGAGTAATCGCATGATCTGGTTAGATTCCAGAGCCGACAGTATAGTCTGGATGGGAGAAGAACATATTTGATTTATCATATAGGATGGTCATAGCAGGTAGTTATATATCTGTATTAGGTGTTTCTATATTTGATGATGAGTGTTTTATAGTCCTGAGGTATTAGTGCCTCAGGACTTTTTTATAGCGAGGAAGGAAACCAAGCAGTTAATTCTGAAAGAACTCGAGGAAGGAATATGAATATTCAGGATAAACAATATATGTTACGTGCAATTGAACTCGCAGCAAAGGGTGGTGGCTGGACCAATCCAAATCCTAATGTGGGTGCCGTAATAGTGAAGGATGGCAGAATAATTGGAGAAGGTTATCATGAGCGATGTGGACAACTCCACGCTGAGCGTAATGCATTTGCATCACTTAAGGAAGATGCCTCGGGGGCGACGATATATGTGACACTGGAGCCATGTTGCCATTATGGTAAAACTCCTCCATGTACTGAAGCCATAATAGAACACAATATAGCCAGGGTTGTTATTGGTTCTAGAGATCCCAATCCATTAGTTGCTGGTAAGGGAGCCAGACTTCTACGCGAAAAAGGAATAGTAGTTGAAGAAGACTTTATGAGAGAAGAGTGTGATAAGCTTAACGCCATTTTCTTTCATCATATAACAACCGGGAAGCCTTATGTAGCAATGAAGTATGCTATGACTCTTGATGGCAAGATAGCAACGAAGACAGGAGCTTCAAAGTGGATAACTGGTGATAAGGCAAGAGAGCACGTTCATTCTATGCGTTCAAGATATGCAGCCATACTGGCAGGAATAGGTACAGTATTAGCCGATGATCCAATGCTTAATGCAAGGCTTGAAAATGCTCACCAGCCAGTAAGAGTTGTTGTTGATACGTCTCTTCGTATACCTATGGAGTGTAACCTGGTTCGTAGCGCCAGCGAGTATGAAACCATAGTAGCCTGCGCGGCAATTGATAGTAATGAGCAGGCGAAGGCTGATAAAAAGAAGGAGCTTGAACAAAAAGGTATCGAAGTTGTAGAGATGCCACTACAGGATGGACATGTAAGTTTACGAAGTGTAATGGAATATTTGCAGTCAAAGGGTCTTGATAGTGTGTACATAGAAGGCGGTGGACAGATACATGAGTCCGCACTCCGAGAAGGAATAGTTAATTATGTGTATGCATATGTTGCACCAAAGATATTTGGTGGAAGTGAAGCCAAGACACCTGTTGAAGGAATGGGTATAAATGTTCCAGATGAGTGTGCCAAGCTAACACTAACTGATATGAACGTACTTGGAGAGGATATTCTTCTTGAGTATGAGGTGAAGGGAGGAATGAACGGTGTTCACTGGAATAGTTGAAGAAGTTGGCAGAATCAGTCATGTCATATCTGGAGGAAATTCTGGCGAGATAGGGATTGATGCCAGTCATGTACTAGTTGGAACCAAGATAGGCGATTCCATTGCTGTCAATGGTGTATGTCTCACAGTTACCTCCATTAAGAGTCATGGTTTTACAGCAGATGTTATGCCGGAAACGTTAAGACGAACCAACCTTGGTGAACTACGAAGTGGTGACAAGGTTGATTTGGAACGAGCTATGGCTGCTGATGGAAGATTTGGTGGTCATATAGTATCGGGACATATTGATGGTACTGGCAGAATAAAAGCAATGAAGCATGAGGGCAATGCAGTGTGGGTAACTATAGAGGCCGACAAAGATATACTTGCTCTCATAGTTGAGAAGGGTTCTATAGCAATCGATGGTATAAGCCTTACGGTTGCTGCATTAACAGATAATGATTTTTCAGTATCTATCATTCCTCATACGGGAAGTGAAACGATTCTTCTTGATAAAAAAATAGGTGAGCGTGTGAACCTGGAAAATGACATAGTGGGTAAATACGTTCAAAGATTACTTGGTATTAATAAGGATAAAGAAAAAAACGTTGATGGCAGTCATGGAATAACCATGGAATTCCTTGCGCAGCATGGTTTTTAAAAGGAGGCAGCATGAGTTTTAGATACAGCACTATACCAGAAGCTTTAGAGGCTTTAAAAAATGGCAAGATAATTATGTGCACAGATGATCCGGATAGAGAGAATGAAGGTGATTTTATATGTGCAGCAAGACATGCAACAAGAGAAAATGTTAATTTTATGGCAACTTATGGTAAAGGACTTATATGCACACCTATGTCCAAGGAAATAGCTGATAGATTAAGTCTTCCACAAATGCTCTCGGAGAATACAGACAATCATTGCACAGCATTTACAGTATCTATTGATCATATTGATACCACTACAGGTATCTCAGCAGAGGAGCGAGGCTATACCTGTAGAAAGCTTTGTGATAAGGATAGTAAGCCAGGAGATTTTCGTAGACCAGGTCACGTATTTCCACTTACTGCAAGAAAAGGCGGGGTACTCGTTCGTAACGGTCATACAGAAGCAACAGTTGATTTATGTAGATTGGCTGGACTCGAAGAGTGTGGATTATGCTGCGAGATTATGAGTGATGATGGAACAATGATGCGTACCGAGGAGCTTCAGAAGCTGGCCGAGAAGCACGGTTTATGTTTTATCACTATTAAAGACCTGCAGGATTATATACGACGTTACGAGCAGCATATGATTCGTGAGGCCTGTGCCAAAATGCCAACAGCATATGGTGATTTCCAGATATATGGATATGTCAATGATATAACTGGTGAACATCACGTTGCCCTTGTATGTGGAGATATAGGTGATGGAGAGGATGTTCTTTGTAGAGTACATTCTGAGTGTTTAACAGGTGATGTATTTGGGTCATGTCGATGTGACTGCGGTCCTCAGCTTCATAAAGCCATGCAGATGGTTCAGGAGGAAGGTCGTGGAATCATCCTGTATATGAGACAGGAAGGTCGAGGCATTGGACTTATTAATAAGCTTAAGGCATATGAGCTTCAGGAAAGAGGTCGTGATACTGTTGATGCCAATCTTGAGCTTGGATTTGCGGCCGACCTTAGAGAATACTGGAGTGGTGCACAAATGCTTCAGGATCTTGGTGTTAAGTCCCTCTGTCTTCTTACCAACAACCCTAGCAAAATATATGGATTAGAGGGCTTTAATTTTGAAATCAAAAAAAGAGTTCCAATTGAAATAGAACCAGGTCAGCATGATGAGTTTTATCTTAGAACCAAGCAGGAGAGAATGGGTCATATATTTGAACACATTAAATTTAATCCAGTTAAATAATGGATTTAAATAAATAAAATAAAAGTTATTTTAATTAAAGGAGAAATAAAATGAGTATTAATGTAATCGAAGGAAAAGTAGTAGCTAAGCCTGGAATGAAGGTTGGTATTGTAGCATCACGTTTCAATAGCTTCATCGTATCAAAACTTCTTGAGGGAGCTGTAGATGGATTGGTTCGTCACGGAGTAGAAGAGTCAAACATCACTGCATGCTGGGTACCAGGTGCATTTGAGATTCCAGTTGTTGCTCAGAAGATGGCAGAGAAGGATTATGACGCTATCATCGCAGTAGGTGCAGTTATCCGTGGTTCAACATCTCACTATGATTATGTATGTGCAGAGGTATCAAAGGGTGTAGCTCAGGTAGGTCTTCAGTCAGGCAAGCCAGTTATGTTTGGTGTTGTAACAACTGATACTATTGAGCAGGCTATCGAGCGTGCAGGAACTAAGGCTGGTAACAAGGGCTATGATTGTGCATTATCAGCCATCGAAATGGTTAATGCAATGGAGCTCATCTAATCAGTCCTTTTACATTAAACATAGATAATGTGTAAAAATGAATATTTATAATACTCCTGTATTTGTTATAATTAGTGAAGATTATGTGTGAGATTGTTTTGATACAATAAGAAGCACTATTATACGTTTTTAGCAAGTATAAAAGGAGAGAGAGTAATGGTAAAGTGTCCTGGATGTGGATCAGGTATGGTATTTGATCCGGCCACTCAAAAGGTCAAATGTGAACATTGTCAGACAATGTTAGAGCCAGAAGCTGCCAGCACAACCATGACAGTTGAGGATCAAGGCGTATTTGAAAGTGTCTTATATGTCTGTCCTCAGTGTGGTGGTGAAATAGTAAGTGATGCTGATACAGTAGCAACTTTTTGTAGCTATTGTGGAGCTTCAGTTATTTTGGAATCTCGTGTTGTTCAGATGGTTGCACCATCACATGTTATTCCTTTCAAGGTAGCCAAAGAGAGCTGTAAGAATATTTACAAGGGCCTGTTAAAGAAGGCAATTTATGCTCCTTCTTATATGAAAAGTGAAGAGCAGATTAATAAGGTACGTGGTATATATATGCCATATTGGGACTATGACTTTTCCAAGAATGGTCCAATTAGACTTAGTGCCAAAAAGAGCTATAGAAGAGGCGATTATGTATATACCGATCACTATGTTCTGGCAGCAGATATTAGTGCCAGCTACGAAGGTGTATCATATGATGCGTCATCATCTTTTTCCGATGAGCTCAGCAATTCTATAGCACCATTCATTGCATCTGATGCTAAGGAATTCAATCCTTCATATTTAAGTGGTTTTTATGCTGATACAGCTGATGTATCCAATGAAGTATATTCCAATGACGCCAAAAATATAGTAAAAAAGGACTTACAGGATTACTGCAGACATATACCAGAATTTAGAGGCTATTCCATTGATAGTGCCAATGATGTAACACTTGGACTTACTATGACAAGTAAGGAAGTTGATTATTATCCAGTGTGGTTTTTGGCCAATAGAAGTAGTAATGACAAGATAAGCTATGCGGTTATTAATGGTCAGACAGGTAAGGTTTCAGCGGATATACCAATCGATTATAAGAAATATCTTATTGGAACTTTATTAGTATCTGTTCCAATTATCATTTTGCTCAATATGTTTTTGACATTAACACCAATTACTATGTCGATAATTGCGATCATATTCTCAGCAATTATATTCTTCACTGTAAATGGTCAGTGCGACCTTATCTATAAAAGAGAGAATAATCTTAATGATAAGGGTATGCTTAGTAAGCACGCTGCCAAAACCATATCGAGCAGTATGCCTATGAAGGAAAAAGGCAAAATTATAGTTAAGCCAGCTATAGCAGCTCTTGTGGATGCAATAGTAGTTGTTGTTCATCCAGTATATGATTATGTTTATTACATAGCAATTTTAATATCATTTATATTTATACTTGTTTCATTTTTTGATGTTATATCTGGCCACAATAGGCTGACTATGCGTAAGCCACAGCAGTTTGGTGTGAGAGGAGGCGATGAAAATGCATCCATCTAAAAGATTCGCACTAAAAGGGCTTGGTACACTGATTCTTGCTATGATGATAGCAATTTCATTACCTATTGTAGCTTTCGCAGGCAAAAGTAAATATGATGCCGTATACAAAAATAGTAATACAGGCTATAAGGCTATAATCGATGATCAGGCCGATCTTATTACTGATTCTCAGGAGGAGAAGCTTCTTGAAAGGATGAAGGGACTCACAGAGTATGGTGATGTTATATACCTTACTATGGAGGACTACATCAGTAGTTATAGTACAGAAGCCGAGGTCAAAAGATACTACGAGGATGTTATAGGTAGAGGCAAGAGTGGTTTTATATTCTGTGCTCACTGTGACAAGACAAGGGCCTATGAAGAAAATGATTATGAAGGCTATGACTATGTTTATACTGATGGTGCCATAGGTGATGTTATTACCAGATCTTATTGTCTGACACTCACTGATAATATATATGATGAGTATTACTTCGATGGTGCCATGAAGATGTTTGGTATGGCTACTACTCTTATGGAGGGTGGTAAGATAGCTCAGCCAATGAAGATTATTTGTAATATTCTTTTTGGATTTATTATCGCTCTGTTCGTTAATTATCTGATAGTTAACAGCCGTTCTTCATTAAAGAAGGCGACAGTTAAGGATATTGTGGCAGGTAGTGTTAAGAGAGTCAGTCATTCTAATGTTGAGATACATTTTATAAATCAGACCAAGGTATACTCACCACAGTCGTCAGGAAGCAGTGGTGGTGGTCACGGTGGTGGCGGTCATGGCGGCGGTGGCCATGGTGGTGGTCATTCACACTAATTATTTATCCCAGTATTCATCTTGAATTAAAGATGGATATTGGGATTATTTTTTTATAAAATTGATTTATGAGCTTTATTGATATTAAATACAAAATTAAATACAAGCTTAGTGGCGTGACTAACAGATTTTCTTTCGAAGAATATCTTCGTTATCATATGCAGGATATGAATAAGAAAAGTCGCGACAATATATTATCTATAAGCGAACTCGAGCAATACGAGAAACTATTTAATAGCGATGACTGTAGAGATATTTTTAACAGTAAAAAGCATTTTTATAATTATTTTTCTGGCTTCATGAAGCGAGATATTCTATTTTTATCAGAGTCTAATTTTGAAGAATATCAGAGCTTTATTAATAGTCATGAGTTAGTTATTGCCAAGCCTGATAATAAATATGCAGGATTAGGAATATTTATAATAGACAACGAGAAAGCTTCTGGTAGTGAAGAAATATTTGATGATGAAGGCCTGTTTGCAGCCAGCTTTATGAGTAAAGAAAATGTCATAAAGAACTGGGACAGACTTAAGGATGCTGACTATATTCTTGAAGAGTATGTTTATCAGCATGAGGCATATGCGAAGGTTCATTCATATAGTCTTAACACAATGCGTATAACAACGCTTGTTGGAAGTGATGGTAAACCGATGGTGATAGGTGCTGCCAATCAGTTTGGAAGTAATAAAAGTATCACTGACAACAAGGATGAAACAGCCATATGGGCAGGTATTAATATTAATACAGGTATTGTTACTATGGCTGACATCGATGACATAACAGGCAGGGTATATGATAAGCATCCTGACACTTTTGAAGATATTGTGGGATTCGAGAATCCTGATTTTGATGAGGTGATAGAATTTGCCAAGCAGCTTGCTATGGTTGTCCCAAAGTGTCGATTAGTTGGCTGGGATATAGCCAGGCTAAAGGACGGTTCACTGGAACTAATTGAAGGCAATGTAACACCTGAACTGGATTTGTTTCAGGTTATGAGTGGACAGGGATTTAAGGACTTATTTAAGAGAACTTTATAAGAGTCTTTGAAAATATTAGATTAATGAAAATAAATAAGGTCGTTAGATTTTTTCTAACGACCTTTTAATGTGCTCTGGATGTTTATTTTTGTCTTATCTTTTTAACTATTTTTAAAAATAAATCTTTTATGAAGTTGATACATGCAGCTATTATAAGCGCTGTTCCAAGCCATACAACATCGGCTGGAAGCCATTTAATCTTATCAACTAGATTATCATATATAAACATTGTATTTTCTCTAAGCTGAGGCTCAAAAAGAAGTATCATTAGTGAACCACCAGCAAGGAATGAAATGATGTTTCCTGGTATTGAAGCTTTTTCTTTACCCTTTGCTAGTCTCTTTTCCTTAATCTTGTCGCATACAAGTCTAAAGTCTATGTAGAGACCAATCATTAAAAGGTATGTGAGTCCATCAGCCACATAATAGAAAAGTCCCTGCTCCATTCGTTTGAATGTATACCATACGTTGATTCCCCATGCAGCAAGCATTATCACGTTGGAAAGAAGGATTCTAGGCTTTATCCATTTAACCTTAGGGAAAAAGTTGTTCTCAAGGAAATGACCTGTAAGAGGTAGAATAACAAGGTCTGTATAGAATGTTACATGAAGCTGTATTCTATCTAATCCAAGCAATATCTCAAGTGGAGGAAGTATTGCGAATACTATTACATATCCTCCAAGAAGATAATACATAAGCTTATCAGACATATTCTTAACAAGAATACGAAGGAAAGGAAGTATTATCAGGAAAGCCAGGTAACTTCTGAGGAACCAGTACTGGTAAATAACAGAAGTAGAATATATCTTCTTAAGTATTTCTATTAAATTGAAATTCTGTTCAGGATATCTAATTGTGCAGTCGTAAATGCACTGGAAAAATCCAAAGACTATGATAAGAAGAACATATTTTAATATTCTTTTTTTAAATAATGTCTTAAGGTCCTCTTCTTTTTTTAGAAGGAGTGCTCCAGAAATCATAAAGAAAATGGCAATATTTACGAATGTGAACTGCTGTAAACATATGGAAACCCAATATGATGGATCCCATACAGTTGTGGTCATAAAATAATGCTGTCCTCTTAAGTCAGAATGACCAAATAATACGAAAAAGGATGCCAGAACTCTAAGTGCATCCAAATGATATTTTTTACGTTTGTAATCCATTTTATCAACCTTTAATTATTAATTATGATTAATTATTACATTTACCACGAGAAAATATAGTACTTGCAGTACAAGTATTTACATATAAGTAAATAGACAAGATAATTGTATACGAAGAGGCATAAAATTACAAGATTATGTAAACAGGAGGCTTTTAATGAAAACCAAAGATTTAATAGATAATATAAGCAAAGTAATAGTTGGAAAGGAAGAAGTAGTAGAGCTGTTACTTACCAGTATGTTGGCTGGTGGTCATGTTCTTCTTGAGGATATTCCAGGAACAGGAAAGACGAAGCTTGCCAGATCAATTGCAGCATCATGTAAGGCCGACTTTAAGCGTATTCAGTTTACACCAGACCTTCTTCCTAGCGATGTTACAGGTCTTAATGTATATGATGCCAAGCAAAATGAATTTGTATTAAAGAAAGGTCCGGTTTTCACAAGAATTCTTCTCGCCGATGAGATTAACCGAGCAACACCTCGTACTCAGGCTGGATTACTTGAGTGTATGGAGGAAAGACAGGTTACTATCGATGGAGAAACCTACTCACTTGAAGAGCCTTTCTTTGTAATAGCAACTCAAAATCCAATTGAAAATGCTGGTACATTTCCTCTTCCAGAAGCGCAGATGGACCGATTTATGATGAGACTGTCCATGGGGCTTCCAAGCAAGGCAGAGGAAGAAGATATACTTCGCAGATTCATGAAGGAAGAGCCACTTACATCACTTGATGCAGTAGTTACTCCAGAAGAAATAGAAGCAATGAAGGCTGAAGTAAAAGAGGTTTTTGTTCATCCATTAGTTATTTCCTATATGGTCGATATAGTCCAGGCCTCACGTAAAGCTCCAGAAGTATTATCAGGTGCTAGTCCACGAGCAACACTTGCTCTTTGTAATGCAGCCAAGGCTTATGCGTATCTTAATGGAAGAAAGTATGTTAATCCTGATGATGTTAAAAAGCTGGCAGTTCCTGTACTGGCCCATCGACTTATTATGTCTTTTGGAAGTACATCTGCCAAGGATGCAGAAGCAGTTATAGTTAAGATAATTAATCAGGTAGAGACACCTACTGAGAATTTCGAAGTAGGCTAGGAGGAATACTTTGTTAGCTATATTTGTTGGGATATTTGCACTCCTTGTATACTTGTTCCAATCATGGATATATGAGAAATATTGGAACAAAGGTCTAGGTATTACACTAGGCTTTTCAAGGGATGCGGCCTATAGAAAAGAAGAAGTCGATCTTATAGAGGTCGTTGAAAATAGAAAAAAATTACCCCTACCGATTCTTACTGTTAAGTTTGAAACGTCAAGGAATTTAGTCGCGAAGGATGATAAGAATTCATCGGTTTCGGACAATTATTATCGCAATGATATTTTTACCATGCGCTCTATGAGAAAGGTTACAAGAAATATTCCTTTTTACTGTGAGCAAAGAGGTTACTATGATATTCACGATATAACCATACTTGCACCCAACCTGTTTCTCAAAAATGAGCAGGTGGCTAAGGTAGAGAATGATGTACATATATATGTTTATCCTGAGCGAATAGTAGATGATTATACCAATACTATTCTTAGTAGAATAACTGGCGATGTTCTTTCGAAGAGACATAGGCAGGAGGATGTATTCGAGTTTCGTGGTATCAGAGACTACGCTCCAACTGATGAGATGAGAACAATCAACTGGAAGTCTACTGCCAAAACAGGTGACCTTAAGGTTAATATGAAGAATTATACTTCACTAAGAGCAGTAAGAATATTTGTTAATCTTGAGGATACAGGTATATTAAAGCATGCGGATGCTGATGAGTATGCTATGGCACTGGCAGCATCGCTTAGTGAAAGCATACTAGCGAGTGGTATGCGTGTAATACTTGAAACCAATGGAGTAGATGTTAAGAATAAGCAAAGAATATCTGTACCAGAATCAGGCGGAAGAAGTCAACTTGATACTATTTTAAAATCACTGGCACGTGTCGACATGAATGAGCCAGTCCTTCCTTTTGTAGAAACATTAGGACAGATGATTAAGGATAATACAAGTGGAGTATATACAATACTTATAACAGCAGAAGTCCGTGAAGAATTTGTGGGCCTAGTTAAAGATATTGTTAATCTTAAATCTGATTTTCATGTTCTTCAGGTTTACGAGCGTCAAAGCGAAGAAAAAGATGTGTGGGGTGGTATCACCTCTAATGTAAAAACCGTATTTATCAAGGAATAATATATGGAGAAAAAAGTATTAGGAGTTGTTCGAGATATATGTATTATCACAGCCAATTACCTAGGTATTATGTTAGGTTTGTGGCTAGGTGTGATCATTATGGAGAACACTATTATAGAGAAAAATTATATAAGTGAGAGAAGCACGCCAGTTGCTGCGATGTGTCTTATTTTTCTTATGATAGCTCATTATATTTTTAGATGTACTATCAATAAGGCAGCTGTGCAGATAATTGTTCATATTGTAACAGGATTACTTTATATCAAATTTATGCCAAGTGGTGATGCAGACCTAGCAAGCATTGCCATAGCTGTTATTGTTCTTACACTTGTTTCAATTAACAAGAGAGTAAGAAATATTAAAGAGGGCATTGGTCATCCAGCTTTTATGGGAGCGGTATTCATTGTCGAATATATAGCTGCTACTAGGCAACCAGTTGATATCAGCAATATGGTACTGATAGGTATGGTTTTATATTTGCTTCTTTTCTTTATTCAGTTTTATATTGGCGAGTATTTTTGGTTTCTTACTACAAGAACAGCTGTTAATGGTGAAATCCCAGAAAAGGAGATACTACGTGCTGGGAAAATATATACAGGCAGCTTTATAGGTGCGACGGCAGCAGCTCTTTTTCTCTTTATTGATAATAAAAATGTTGATTCTATAGGAACGTGGATTATCGATAAAATTCTTGGTGGTATTAGATTTGTGGTGGGAAAGCTTTCTCGTCTTTTCCCTCACACTGAAGGGGATGTACCACTAAAAAATCCTTATGAGCTCCAGGATACTTTGCCTGATGAACTTATTGAAGAGGCTAATCCAAGTATTGTTGGAGAGATACTGTTTCGTATTATAACAACAGCTATTTTGCTGGTTCTCATCGTATTACTTATAAGAGCTATATATAAAGCAGCCAGAGTCATTATTGATGGTCTTAACAGACGAAACGCCACTAGTGAAGACAAAGAAGAATTTATTCATAGAGATAAATCAGAAAAAATAGTTATAGAAAAAACCGCTAAATCAGTGGACAGAGAAGGCTTTATATTCTTATCGCCAGCACAGAAGATACGTAAGATGTATCGCCAAAAGGTATCCAGTGTTGGTAAGAACAGCTTTGATAAATCGAGTAAAATATATGAAGACCCATCCAAAACAATACGTGAGCTTGAAACAATATTTGGAAGTGAGCATCTTGATATTATAAAAGAACTTACAACGCTTTATGAAGCAGCCAGATATAAAGAAAACTCATGTAATTCCAGTGATGTTAAAAGAGTTAAGGAAATATGCAGGATACTGTAATTATGGAAAAAGATATTAGACCACAATTTCATTTTACTCCCATAAAGGGATGGATTAATGATCCCAATGGACTATGCTATGTGGGTGGGGTATATCATCTGTTTTATCAGCATTATCCAGATGATACCAAGTGGGGACCCATGCACTGGGGGCATGCGACTAGTAAGGATCTTCTTACCTGGGAGCACCAGGATATAGCATTGTATCCAACAGAGGATGAATACTGTTTTTCTGGCTCTGCTATTATCGATGATGAAGGTGTTATGAGACTTTTTTATACATCGCATAATCCCAAAACAGGTGAGCAGACTCAGTCCATGGCTTATTCACATGATTATATTCATTTTGAAAAATATAAGGGCAATCCTATTATAGAAAACAGCATAGACTCTAAGAGCTATAAAAAGGATTTTAGAGATCCAAAGGTTATAAAAAACAGGATAAATGGTGGCTATACTATGGTTCTGGCTGCAGGTGAGAACATAGAATTCTATGGTTCCAAAGATTTAATTAACTGGACTTATTCTGGAAGTTTTGAACCTGGTAAGCTTGGTTTTTGCGGGATATGCGAGTGTCCCGATCTCATATCATTTCCCGAAAAAGATGCGCTTACCATGAGTATTATAGTAAATCCAGGCCAGGAAGACGAGTATCATGTGATGCAGTATTTTGTTGGCCATTTTGATGGAAACACATTTATTAATGAGCAACCCTTTGAGCCAGATCAGCTTCTTGATTTTGGAGAGGATAATTATGCTATGGTTTCTTTTTCAGGAACAGATGAAGTGATACTTATGGGCTGGGGAGAGAACTGGGCTAGTGCTAGAGTTAATACCAATACAGAGTATTTTGGAAAGATGACGCTTGCAAGAAAAGCAACGTTAGTAAAGACAGGAAATAGATATCTTATATCACAAAAGCCTATTGTTTCTGATGAAAAAATAGTAAGATTAGAAGCAGAGGGAAAAGTGCTTATTACGATAGAAGACAAAGGGTACGTGGAGATATTTGCAGAGAATGGAACCAAGTCATTATCGTGGATGAGCGGTAAATAATATGAATTATGGAGGTTTATTTTATGAAGGTACTTGTTGTAGTTGATATGCAGAAAGACTTTATTGATGGAGCACTTGGCACAAAAGAAGCTGTTGCAATTGTTCCAGCTGTTAAGGCTAAGATTGAGAGTTTTGATGGTACAGTTTTATTTACAAGAGATACTCATCAGCCTAATTATATGGACACTCAGGAGGGTAAGAATCTTCCAGTTATACACTGCGTTGAAGGGACTCCAGGCTGGGAAATAGCAGCTGAGCTTCAGGAGCTTGTTAAAATCGAACCTATTAATAAGCCAACATTTGGTAGTGAGGCACTTGGTCAGCTCCTTAAAGAGATGAATGATAAGGAAGTAGTAGAGTCCATTGAGCTTATTGGACTTTGCACTGATATATGCGTTATATCTAACGCCATGGTTATCAAGGCATCTCTTCCAGAGGTACCTATTATTGTGGATAGCAGCTGCTGTGCTGGTGTTACTCCAGAAAGCCATGAAAGAGCACTTGAAGCCATGAAGGTATGTCAGGTTAAGGTCATCTAATATTAGTAATCAGAAAAAGCAAGCAACAAAAAAGCCATGTGACCAGTTTTGGTTACATGGCTTTTTATTTGTAAATGAATTGAATGCTTTACGCTGTCTTATTTGGACTAAGCTTTCTTGCAAGTGGAATAAGGACTCCACCAAGAACATTACCAAATGTGATGATAATGATACGTATAAAGGCTTCTACGTTCCATGCTCTAGCTATTGAGAAGTAGAACATATCAGCAATACAGTGTTCAAAACCACAGAAGATGAATGCTGCCACGCACATAAAAAGGATTACTGCGTTCTTTGTAGATTTATATCCATCAACTGCAACAAACATAAGGAAGCCACAGAAAATAGCAAGTATAAATAAACTGCTATATGAGTCATTCATCTTAGTCTCACACATTCCCTTTGCAACCTCAAAGCTTGCAGCCACTCTTGTGTGAAGAACACACTCGGCCATAAGAAATGTACCAATAAGATTACCTATCCATATAATTACAAGATCAAGAATATATGCAGGCTTCTCGTTAACTACATATCCCATCTTACCAGTGAAAAGGTTAAGACCATGGAAACATATTGTACAAAGACCAGCCGTGAACATGAATGTTCCAAGCAAGTTATTATCAGGCTTTAGTGTCAGGAATGTACATCCTCCTACACCAATTGCAAGTCCAGCCACAATAGCAAGTACTAAAGTATTGATCATGCTTTTTGCATTAAAGCTTTTTTTCTGATTATCAGCCACTAGCGTATCCTCTTTTCTCATTCTATTTTTATTTTCAAAAAACCCGTTCCCCATGACTCTATTTCTCCAGACTTATAAAAAACATCTGCTATTCTTGGATTAAACGGAATTGACTCATGCTTTTCAAACAAAGTATTATCAAGAGGCAATTCTTTAGGCCATTTCCCAGTATTGTATATTTCTATATGGTCATCATATACCGATATTTGTATAG
>JAZRXF010000098.1:0-44338 GCA_045600085.1 Lachnospiraceae bacterium | reverse complement strand
GTCATAGATACTTCCAGGAATATTTAAACCTGGACTTTCAATGGCAACGAATACAATCATCCCCACTATTGCAATAATTGTATTCACCAATAATCTTCCTTTTATTCTTTGTTTTATCGCCTCTGAATAATCTGATAATGATAATACTGTTTCTTTTACTTCCTTATCCATAATCTCTCTTTTCCTTTCTCCGTTAATAATCTCCGGAATACTTACATCATAATAATCTGCAATATCAACAAGAACACTGATATCCGGCATATTATTTCCTGTTTCCCAACGCGATACTGTTCTGCCTGATACACCAAGCACTTCTGCCAGTTGTTCTTGTGTGACATTCTTTTCATTTCTCAAATCTTTAAGAAAACCACCAATTTTCTTTTGGTCCATAATTTTTTGTTTCCCTCCTTTCATTAACAGACTATCTTAATCAACCATTGTATAACACGACATAAAGCGAGAAATGCCATATTTATACAATTAGACAAGCGTGTCTATATGCTAAATTTTCCACGAAATCATCATAACATATACGCGTTGCATCATTCGCTACAACCCGTGCTCATTCATAGCCCTTCGGGCTATTTCATCGCGGGCTAGCGCCCTATAAACGCAAAAAAATAACGCCCTTGGAATGCAAGCATTCCAGGGCGTAATTGTTTCGCGTTTGCACGACTTGTAGCTTTCGCGGATTATCTCTTTGAGAACTGTGGTGCACGACGAGCTGCCTTTAAGCCGTACTTCTTTCTTTCTTTCATTCTTGGGTCTCTTGTGAGGTATCCAGCCTTCTTGAGAACTGGTCTAAACTCACCATCAACCTGAAGAAGTGCTCTAGCGATACCATGTCTGATAGCACCAGCCTGACCTGTATATCCGCCACCCTTTACAGTAATGTTAGCGTCATACTTCTCAGCACCTTCTACAGCTACGAGTGGCTGACGAACGATAACCTTGAGTGTCTCAAGACCAAAGTACTCGTCGATGCTTCTCTTGTTTATTGTAATCTCACCCTTACCAGGTGTTAAGTATACTCTTGCGATTGAACTCTTTCTTCTGCCTGTTCCGTAGAACTTCTTTGCAGCTGCTTTCTTTGCCATATCTATAATCTCCTTCCGATTAGAACTTTAATTCTTCAGGCTTCTGAGCTGCGTGATTGTGCTCAGGTCCAGCATATACGTGAAGCTTTGTAAACATCTCTCTTCCAAGAGGTCCCTTTGGAAGCATACCCTTAACAGCGTGCTCAATAACCTCAACTGGCTTTGTAGCCATCATCTCACGAAGAGTTGTCTCTTTCATACCACCAACATAATCAGAGTGCTTGTAGTAGATCTTCTGATCAAGCTTCTTACCTGTTACCTTAATCTTGTCTGCATTAACAACGATTACATAATCACCTGTATCAATGTGAGGTGTGTAAATTGGCTTATTCTTACCTCTTAAAACCTTAGCAACTTCAGATGCAAGTCTACCTAATGTATATCCTGTCGCATCAACTACGTACCATTTCTTCTCGATAGTTGAAGGACTTGCCATAAATGTCTTCATTAATAGTTTCCTCCATAAATAAATATGCGTTTACATTATATCAATCTGTTACGCGATGTCCGGGCGCTTAACAAATCTTCATATTATATGCTGTGACGCCTGTTGGAAAGTACAGACATACTGTCACAGAAATATATTATAGTAATAACTGATACACGTGTCAACCATTTTTCTTCAATAAAATACAGTATTTACAAGGCTCAGTTAACATAACGCCAATATCATTCACTTTACTGTATCTGCTCAATACTCCTGCAAAAAATCCCTACAAAGTAAAAATGACAGTTATTAACTGTCATTTTCAGTGAAGGTATTTCTTTCTTATGGGGTTATAGCAAAAAACTATAAATGTATTGGGGGTTACAATATGCATTATAACACCCTATTGTATATCGTCCATTCAAACATTTCACAAATATAACAATATAGAAAATTGATTTTTGGTCACATTGTACAACTTAGCACTTTTTACGCAATTACACTGAATATAGACTCAAATTCCTCCTGATTAATACGCTCTTTTTCAAGAAGTAATTTCGCACATGCTTCAAGCTCGCTCCAATTACTGCTAATAAGCGACTTTGCTTCAGCATAGCATGAATCAATGATAGCTTTAACTTCATTGTCGATTTCACTTGTCTTCTGTTCTGAGAAGTTCTTCGCATGAGCTAGGTCATTACCAATGAATACCTGCTCATCATCGCTTTCGTAATTAATTACACCTATGTTCTCAGACATACCGTATCTTGTTACCATCTTTCGAGCTACGGATGAAGCCTTCTTAATATCGCTACTTGCTCCTGTAGTGATATCACCAAATGCTATCTCCTCAGCAATACGTCCACCAAGTGATACCATGATATCCTGACGCATCTTACTCTTTGTAAGATACATCTCATCCTTTTCAGGAAGGGGCATTGTATAGCCACCTGCACTTGCTCCAGTTGGAATAATTGATACAGCGTATACAGGTCCTACATCTGGAAGAACATGGAAAAGAATTGCATGTCCTGCTTCATGATAAGCAGTAATCTTCTTTTCTTTATCAGATATAATACGGCTATGCTTTTCAGCACCTATGCCCACTTTAATGAGTGACTTCTTAATATCCTCATCCATAATGAACTTTCTACCGGCCTTGGCAGCCTGTATTGCAGACTCATTAAGAAGATTCTCAAGGTCTGCTCCACTGAATCCTGCTGTTATTCTTGCTACCTGCTCAAGATCAACATCCTCTGCGAGAGGTTTATTCTTGGCATGAACAAGAAGAATATCCTGTCTACCATGTACGTCTGGAAGATTAACTGCCACCTTTCTATCAAAACGACCTGGTCTTAAAATAGCTGGGTCAAGTATATCCACACGGTTAGTAGCCGCAAGAACTATGATTCCCTGATTAGCAGAAAAACCATCCATCTCTACAAGCAACTGGTTGAGTGTCTGCTCACGTTCATCGTGGCCACCGCCAAGTCCTGTTCCTCGCTTTCTAGCTACGGCATCTATCTCATCTATAAATACTATACATGGTGCATTCTTCTTGGCATCGGCAAAAAGATCTCTTACTCTCGATGCACCTACACCGACAAACATCTCAACAAAGTCGGAACCTGATATGCTGAAAAATGGAACCTTCGCTTCTCCTGCTATAGCCTTGGCAAGAAGTGTTTTACCAGTACCAGGACGTCCCTCAAGCAATACACCCTTAGGAATACGCGCGCCTACCGATGTATACTTGGTAGGGTCCTTAAGAAAGTCTACTATCTCTGCCAGTTCCTCACGCTCTTCCTGGAGACCTGCAACATCTTCAAACGTAATACCTGTTTCTGCTATAAGCTGAGCTCTGCTCTTTCCGAAGTTCATCATTTTGGCATTGGCACCGCCGCCACCGCCACCTGCCATGCCTCCTGTCATAATAACAAACAGGAATATTATAATGGCAACACCTGATAAAATAGGAATCAGGTAATCAAAGATACTACTACCATCACCTTCTTCAACGTATACTGCTATGCCATTATCAAGGGCAAGCTTCTGAAATGTATCAATATCAGTAACATTGGCTTCAATAGTACTCTGACCATTTTCATCATTAAGAATAATTGTGACTGTACCTGCTGGAGATATAGGGCCTGGCTGTATATCCATGTATGCAACACGACCTTTTACTATATTGTTATATATCTCATTAACCTGCTGGTTAGTGTCATTTATTTTTGTAGACCAGCTATACCACAATGCAAAAATTATCATAATCACTACGCACCAGACAGTGATTCTCATTCCTCTTAATCTCAATAATCAATCCTCCATCTTTAATCCAAATAATTTATTGTTCAACAACACCTATGTATGGTAAGTTTCTGTATTTCTGAGCGTAATCAAGGCCATAGCCAACGACAAACTCATCTGGAACCTGGAATCCTGTATAGTCTACTTCCACTTCATGAGTTCTTCGCTCTGGTTTATCAAGAAGAGTGCAAAGCGCCAATGATTCTGGCTTTCTTCCCTTTAGAACCTCAAGTAAATAGCTTAGTGTTCTTCCTGTATCTACTATATCTTCAATCACTATTACATTCTTTCCTTCTATGCTTTCATCAAGATCCTTGACTATCTTTACAACACCACTTGTTGTAGTAGAATTCCCATAGCTTGATACAGACATAAAATCAAGAGTAACTGGAACAGTTATTCTTTTAGCAAGCTCACATGTAAAGAATACACTTCCTTTTAATATACATATTAAATGTACTTCTTTGCCTGCATAATCTTTGCTTATCTGTTCGCCAAGATATCTTATTTTCTTATCAATTTCTTCTTCAGGTATCATTACACGAATCTTATCTTCCATAATAGTTATCCTTCCCCTTCATTATTATTAATATAATTAATCTCTATTACTGTTTTTGTTTCATCAGTAACCTTGTAATAACCTGATATTCTCCCACCAATAACCCAGAGAATATGTTCCCCATCGGCAACAAGAGGTAATCGTTCTCTTTCTTCCCTAGGAATCTTTTCATTAATAAAATAGTCTTTAAGCTTCTTGGTTTTGCCACTATCGCTTATGGTAATATAATCACCTTCCCTGCGAGTACGTATCTCAAGGGCATTAACAATTTTATCATAGTCAAACCATTTCGTATATTTATCCATAGGTATAGGTTCATTCATACCATAGTCTAATAAACGAAAGGAAATAGTATGCTCCCCAAAGCATATACTGCCCTCTGACTTATTACTTATATCTATTGATACTGGAGCACATTCTTTTGTATCGCTACCTGTCTTCTTTCTTATTAGTACAAAGTCATAGGACCTGGCTGCATTCACACCATAAGGCAAATCCGCTTGCTTCCCAGTATCCATGGTAAATAAGCTTTCTAGAATATCTATGTGCTTGCTCTCCACATCCTTTAGCCTGCCAGCCACCTGACCAAATACTTTATATAGTAAGGATCTGGCTATGAATCTATGCAACTGACCAAATGGTTCCGTTAATATTCTGACGCACTCCTCATCACAGACGCAGCACAGCTTGTAAGCCACATCGACCTGACTATCTATATAATCCTTGGCATCGGCAACCTTGCAGGACAGTTCCATCATATTGCGAACAGTTCCATTATTGATGGCCTGCTCTGCCACTGGAAGTATATGATGACGAACTCTGTTCCTTGCATAGTCATCAGACATATTACTTTCATCTATACAATAGGAAATATTATTATCATCAAGATATTGCTCTATATCTGCTCTCG
Organism: Lachnospiraceae bacterium; assembly: GCA_045600085.1. Taxonomy (GTDB): domain Bacteria; phylum Bacillota; class Clostridia; order Lachnospirales; family Lachnospiraceae; genus NK4A136. Next base: position 39,035 of record JAZRXF010000098.1, on the reverse strand, counting down.
AAATATTAAGTAACGGACGAATAATCTTATCCCGTTTAGCCCTAATACCTATAAGGCCTCCAAGCGAAGATCCCCTAAACATATTAAGAAGCATTGTCTCTGCATTGTCATTCATATTATGAGCAACAGCAATCCATTTCTTCTCTTCTATGGCATCTATCTCACTATAAGCCTTTTCGAAAAGCTTGTAACGTAGGATTCTACCTGCCTCCTCTGTCGACATTCCATACTCCTTGGCATAACCAAGGGCATCGACCTTGACTACCTGACAGTCCACATTCATGCTCTTGCAGACATTACTAACAAATTCTGATTCGCTATCCGCTGACTCTCGCAAGCTATGATTAACATGAACAACGTGAAGAGTTATCGTATCTCCATATATCCTGTGAAGGATATTAAGTAGGCACATGGAATCAGGACCACCTGACACACCAAGCACCACATGGTCGCCTTCATTAATAAGATTATTTTCTTTTATATATTCTTTTACTTTATCAATCATCCGCAAAATAAATAAGGCGAGCCAATATGGCTCGCCATATCTTTAATCTTTAATTGTCAGGCTTGAAGATAATCTCATCTTCATATACATATCCAAGAACATCCTTGGCCACTTCCTCGGCATATTTCTTAGTATGAGTATATACTTCGAACTCCTTAAGTTCCTGGGTCCTCGCCTGCTCTGTTTCTATCTTATTGTTAAGGTCCGATATATCCTGCATAAGCGCAGCCTTCGTATTCGAAAGTTCATAGGCCTTATAACCCATAAAGCCACAGAAAATAACAATAGCACTTACAACTACTATTGCTGAAAGATAAGATTTCTTTTCCTTTTTGTAAGCAGGTCTACGCTTACTATTTCTAGCAGCGCTCCTCCTTTTAGTCATTCTCTTGGCCATAAATCACTCTACCATCATATTTTTGTTAATAGGACATACTTCACCCCATTATGTTTACATAATATGATTATCGGCCATTATTGTCAATAACATTAGGCTGTAACCTGATTACCTGTATAAAGAGAATAATACTTACCTTTAAGCGCAAGAAGCTCCTCGTGGTTACCTCTCTCTATGATACGTCCCTGCTCAAGAACTATGATACAATCACTATTCTGAATAGTAGAAAGTCTATGTGCAATAACAAATGTTGTTCTGCCCTTCATAATCTCATCCATGCCAGCCTGAACAAGCTTTTCTGTACGAGTATCGATAGATGATGTTGCTTCATCAAGAATAAGTGCTGGTGGATCAGCGATTGCAGCTCTTGCTATAGACAGAAGCTGACGCTGGCCCTGAGATAACGAACCACCATCGCCCTTAATCTCTGTATTGTATCCATTTGGAAGCTTTCTGATAAAGCTGTCTGCATTGGCAAGTTTGGCTGCTGCATATACCTCTTCATCAGTTGCATCAAGACGGCCGTAACGGATATTATCCATAATAGTACCTGTGAACAAGTGTACATCCTGAAGAACCATACCAAGGCTTCGTCTTAAATCATCTTTCTTTATCTTATTAATATTTATTCCATCGTATCTAATCTTTCCATCCTGGATTGTATAGAATCTATTAATAAGGTTAGTTATAGTTGTTTTTCCTGCACCTGTTGATCCAACAAACGCTATCTTCTGGCCTGGAGTTGCATAAAGGTCAATATTATGAAGAACTATTTTCTCATCGGTATAGCCAAAGTCTACATCATCAAATACTACATCGCCCTTCATCTCCACGTAAGTTGTAGTATCATCAGCTTTGTGATAGTGTTTCCATGCCCAAAGACCTGTACGTTCTGAAGTCTCTACAAGAGCATCACCCTCTCGCTTAGCGTTAACAAGAGTAACATATCCTTCATCGATTTCTGATGGCTCATCAAGAAGCTTAAATATACGTTCAGCACCTGCAAGGGCCATAACAATACTGTTGAACTGCTGGCTCACCTGGCTGATAGGCATGTTTATACTTCTGTTAAGCTGAAGAAAGCTGGCAAGCCCACCTGTTGTAAGTCCTCCAACTCCGCCTATTACAAAAGCTCCACCAAACATAACACATAATACGAAACTGATGTTACCTATCTGTGCATTTACTGGTCCCATGGAACCCGCAAGGGCATTGGCTTTATATGCAACATCATAAAGATCCTCGTTGAGTTCATTAAACTTCTCTATACTTTCTTCTTCATGACAGAATACCTTAACAACCTTCTGGCCTTCCATCATTTCTTCTATATGGCCATTAAGCTTACCAAGGTTCTGCTGCTGCGCTGCAAAGTTCTTGCCTGATGCTTTAATAACATTTCCTGTCACAATAAACATTACAAATACCATCACAAAAGTAATACCTGTAAGTGGAAGTGATGTTCGCACCATATTGAAAATAACACCCACAATAAGTACAACACTTGAGAGCATCTGTGGCATCGCCTGAGCAATCATCTGACGAAGAGTATCAACGTCGTTGGTATACATTGACATGATATCGCCGTGAGAATGAGTATCAAAATATGATACTGGAAGTCTCTCCATCTTACTGAACATTTCTGTACGAATATGATAAAGGGTTCCTTGTCCCACATATATCATGAGCTTACTTTGCAAGAATGTACACGCAATACCCACGCCATAGATAATCGCCATTTGAATAATTGCTGCAATCATAGGATGGAAATCTGGCGAATCTGTTTTTGTAAGTGGTGTTATATAATCATCAATCAGTTCCTGAAGGAACATAGTACCCTTTAATTGAACGAAGACATTGACTATAACACATATAGCTACAATAACAAATTGAAAACCATATCTCTTCATTACCATTCCCATAAGACGGCTAAATGTCTTACCAGGATTTTCAAGTTTTACTCTAGGAGCCATCATACGAGCCTGACGTCCGCCGCCCATAGGCTTAATTGGTTTTGTTTCTGCCATGTCTATGCCTCCTTTCCTACTTCATCAAAGTCTGCGTTAGCACCTGTCTGAGATTCGTAAACCTCACGATAAATGTCATTAGTTGCAACTAATTCATCGTGCGTACCAATACCAACAATCTTGCCATCGTCCATAACAATAATACGATCTGCCTTCTCAACAGAAGAAATACGCTGTGCAATAATAATCTTTGTTGTATTTGGAATCTTTTCTATAAGAGCCTTACGTATCTTAGCATCGGTTGCTGTATCTACCGCACTAGTAGAATCATCAAGAATCAAAATCTTAGGCTTAGCTATAAGTGCTCTTGCAATACATAATCTCTGTCTTTGACCACCTGATACATTGGTTCCGCCCTGAGTGATCTCAGTGTTATAACCATCTGGCATCTGATCTATAAATTCGTTGGCGCACGCAAGTGTTGCCGCTTCTATACATTCCTCATCAGTAGCATCTTTATTGCCCCATCTAAGGTTATCGAAAATAGAGCCACTAAATAGAACATTTTTCTGAAGAACCATCGCAACATCCTTACGAAGAGCTGTTAAATCATATTCCTTAACATCTCGTCCACCTACCATAACCTGACCGCCTGTTACGTCATAAAGTCGTGGAATCATCATAACGAGTGTGGATTTTGAACTACCAGTACCACCAATAATACCTATGGTCTCGCCGCTCTTAATCTCTAAATCTATATCCTTTAATACTGGCTCACCGCCGCCGTCTTTATTATAAGTAAACTCAACATCCTTAAAGACAATACTTCCATCAGCAATATTCATTACTGGATTCTCTGGATTAACGATATCTGGCTCTTCATCAAGAACCTCTGATATACGTTCTGCACTGGCAATACTCATACTCATCATTACAAATATCATCGATAACATCATGAGGTTCATGAGTATTGATATACAATAAGTAAGTAGACCCATAAGCTCACCTGTTGAAAGCCCACCTGCTGCAACAGTCTTGGCTCCGAGGTAGCTGATTACAAGAATACAAGAATATATTGTGAGTGACATGATTGGAGCATTTAGTATAACTACATTTTCTGCCTTAATGAACATTTTGTAGATATTACCTGCAGCCTTCTTCAAGCGGTCTTCTTCGTATTCTTCACGAACAAATGCCTTTACAACACGAATACCCTTAATATTCTCCTGAATAGTTGCATTAAGGTCATCGTATTTTTTGAACACCTGAGTGAAATATTTCATAGCAGTTCTTACAATAATAGCAAGGAAACAACTAAGGAAAACTACTGCAACTAAATACACGCTTGCAAGTCTTGCATTGATAAAGAACGCTGCACACATCGCAAATATAAGTGAGATAGGAGCTCTAAAGCACATACGAAGAAGCATCTGATATGCATTCTGAATATTGGTAACATCAGTAGTTAATCTTGTAACAAGACCACTTGTTGAGAACTTATCAATATTCGAAAAAGAAAACTTCTGTATCTTATTGTTCATAGCCTTTCGAAGATTCTTGGCAAGTCCGGCTGATGCTCTTGATCCAAAATATGCTCCCCCGAGACCACTAATTAATGCTAATACCGCCAATGCAATCATTATTGCACCATATGTGTATACGATAGGCATATTAGTTACACCGGTTGCTTCTCCAACACCATCATCAATAATCTTGGTCATGAGAAGTGGAATGATTGTCTCAAATATTACTTCAAGAATCATACATGCCGGAGTAAGAATAGATGCTTTTTTATACTCTTTTACTTCTGCTGCTATTTTCTTTAGCATCCTTTTTTTCCTCCTAATCTAATAATCAAACATCTTTTTATAATAGCAAATAAAACCTTAAAATATAATTAAAATCTTTAATAAATATTATATTGTGCTATAATCAGTCTGCTATGAAAAAACTAATTCAATTTATAAAAAAAGAAACTGTATTTTGTGTATCCCTAGTCCTTGCCATTACATCATTTTTCCTTGTTCGTCCAAGTATTGAATGTATTCACGGCATAGACTTTCGAGTTCTTTCGCTATTATTCAGTCTTATGGCCGTTGTAGCTGGACTCCAAAAGATACTAGTATTTAGAAGAATAGGTAATAGTTTGCTTGGCAGGTTAAAATCAACCAGACCACTATATCTTTTACTTGTATACCTGTGCTTCTTTTCATCCATGTTTCTTACTAACGATGTGGCACTGATTACCTTTGTACCATTCGCCATTATGCTAATCCCTATGGTAGAGAAAACTGAAAAACTCATAGTAATCGTGGTTCTTCAGACAATAGCCGCTAACCTCGGAAGTATGTTAACACCTCTTGGTAATCCTCAAAATCTGTACTTATATACAGTATCTGGAATGAACCTCGTAGAATTCGTTATGATGATGCTTCCTTTATGGCTTCTTTCACTGGTCCTAGTAACACTTCCAATACTCATCATGAAAAATGAGCCCATCCAGAATGTGGAAGCCTCTAGGCTCCCTGAGCGAAGACGAGACTTCGAATTTATCTATGGTCTGCTCTTTTTATTTTGCTTACTAACTGTAGTCGATGTATTGCCATACCAGATATTACTGGCTGTTATAATTCTAGTTATATTTATCAGCGACCGAAGCGTACTTGGTTCCGTTGACTATATGCTCCTTCTTACATTCGTCTGTTTCTTTTTATTTATATATAATATGAAACAGATTCCCGAAGTTGTTTCATGGTTATCATCCATTGTAGAAGGAAGAGTTTTTCTTGTCGGAGTACTTACCAGTCAAATAATTAGTAACGTACCTGCAGCCCTTCTGCTATCTGGCTTTACTAACGACTTTAAAGCACTGACACTTGCTGTTGACGCTGGCGGGCTTGGAACATTAATTGCATCACTTGCCAGCCTCATTTCTTTCAAGCTGTACAGCTCATACACCGGTGCCAAGAAAGGAAAATACTTCCTGGTATTCACTATTTACAATTTTATATATTTGATAATAGTAATCGCTTTTGTATTATTAACTCAAAAAATGTTCTGGTAATACTCCAGAACATTTTTTAGTTCCAATTATAAATCAAAGAACTTCTTCTTTTTCTTTTTGCCCTTGTCTTTATCGTCACCAGTGCCATCTTTCTTTTCAGCTCTGAATCTCTCGACAGCACCAAGCGAATCCATATCGGCTGCATCGAACTGCTTAAGAAGATTCTTGGCCTCGCTGCTCAGCTTTGTTGGTACCTGAATAACAAGTGTCACATAGTGGTCACCACGAATATCTTTATTTCTAAGGGATGGAACACCCTTTCCGCGAAGTCTTACTCTTGTATCTGTAGCTGTTCCTGGCTTAACCTCATATATAACTGGTCCGTCAACTGTATCAATAACAATCTCACCACCAAGAGCTGCAACTGCATAAGACATAGGTACTGTAGAAAAAATATCCTGATCCTGTCTCTGGAATACTGGATGATTAGACACTACTGCTTCAACAAGCACATCTCCTCTTGGTCCACCATTCTGTCCTGGCTCACCAAGTCCTACCATACGCTTGCACTGACCATTGTCTACACCAGCTGGAAACTCAACTTCGTATTTCTTTCTGATAGATACATATCCTGTTCCGCGACAGTCTGTACACTTCTCCTTAATCACCTTACCAGAACCATTACACTCAGGACATGTCTGAACATTACGTACCTGGCCAAAGAATGAATTAGTAGTAAATACAACCTGACCTTTACCACCACACTGAGAACATGTTTCTGGCTCTGTTCCTGGTTTCGCACCAGAACCGTTACACTTAGGACATGGATCCTTGATTGTAAGTTCTATTTCCTTTTTGCATCCGAAGACAGCTTCCTCGAAAGTCATTCTAACAGAAGTACGTACGTTTGATCCCTTCATAGGGCCATTGCTTCGTCCTCTGCTTCTGCCTCCACCGAAGCCGCTAAAGAAATCGCCAAATAAATCGCCGAATATATCAGTGAAATCAGCTGATGAATAACCACCGTATCCACCACCTGCTGCACCATCAAATGCTGCATGACCAAACTGATCATACTGAGAACGCTTAGTAGCATCACTAAGAATACCATAGGCTTCTGATGCTTCCTTGAATTTCTTTTCAGCCTCTGCATCACCAGGATTCATATCTGGGTGATACTTTTTAGCAAGTTGTCTATATGCTTTTTTAATTGTGGCATCATCGGCATTCTTATCAACGCCAAGAACCTCGTAATAATCTCTTTTACTCTCTGCCATAATTCTTCTGCCTTACTATTTTAATAAATAGTCATGGGGACACTGTGTGTCCCCTAACTATAAAGTGTATTTAGAAATATAATTATATCTCTTTGAAATCTCCATCGATGATATCATCGTTAGATCCAGTGTCAGCAGCACCACCCATATCAGCGCCAGCAAAACCTGACATATCAGGACCAGCTGCACCTGCAGCACCCTGCATGCTCTCGTACATCTTTGTGAATACGCCCTGAGCACCTGTCATCATCTTCTCCTGAGCAGCCTTAATCTCTGCTACCTGCTCCTCTGTAATCTCCTGATTTCTATACTTCTCAACAAGCTCCTTGAGTGCATTAACATCAGCTTCAACATTAGCCTTCTCTGATGCATCGATCTTGTCACCTACATCAGCAAGAGCCTTCTCTGTCTGGAATACCATTGAGTCAGCATCGTTGATTGCATCAATAGCTTCCTTACGCTTCTTGTCCTGAGCTTCGTACTCAGCTGCTTCTTTAACTGCCTTCTCAATATCATCATCTGACATTGATGAACCTGCAGTAATTGTGATGTGCTGTTCCTTACCTGTACCAAGATCCTTAGCTGATACATTAACGATACCGTTGGCATCAATATCAAATGTAACCTCGATCTGTGGCATACCTCTTCTTGCTGGTGGGATACCATCAAGACGGAACTGTCCAAGTGACTTATTATCCTTGGCGAACTGACGCTCACCCTGTACTACGTTGATATCAACTGCTGTCTGGTTATCAGCTGCTGTTGAGAATACCTGACTCTTCTTTGTAGGAATTGTTGTATTTCTCTCAATAAGTCTTGTAGCAACACCACCCATAGTCTCGATTGAAAGAGAAAGTGGAGTTACATCAAGAAGAAGGATTTCACCTGCACCTGCATCACCAGCAAGCTTACCACCCTGGATAGAAGCACCGATAGCAACACACTCATCAGGGTTAAGGCTCTTGTTTGGCTCATGTCCTGTGAGCTGCTTAACCTTTTCCTGAACTGCAGGAACTCTTGTAGAACCACCTACTAATAATACCTTAGAAAGCTCTGATGCATTAAGTCCTGCATCCTTAAGTGCGTTCTGTACTGGTACAGCTGTTCTCTCAATAAGATCATGAATAAGCTCTTCGAACTTTGCTCTTGTGAGGTTCATATCAAAGTGCTTTGGTCCTTCAGCTGTTGCTGTGATGAATGGTAAGTTAATATTAGTTGTTGTAGAGCTTGATAACTCTTTCTTAGCCTTCTCTGCTGCTTCCTTAAGTCTCTGAAGAGCCATCTTATCTGTTGAAAGGTCAACACCCTCAGCCTTCTTGAACTCTTCAAGCATCCACTTTGTGATTCTATCATCAAAGTCATCACCACCAAGTCTGTTATCACCAGATGTTGCTAATACTTCGATAACACCTTCACCAATCTCGATAACAGATACATCGAATGTACCACCACCAAGGTCGTATACCATAATCTTCTGCTCGTTCTCATTATCAAGACCATAAGCAAGAGCTGCTGCTGTTGGCTCGTTGATGATACGCTTTACATCAAGACCAGCAATCTTACCAGCATCCTTTGTTGCCTGACGCTGAGCATCATTGAAGTATGCAGGAACAGTAATAACTGCCTCTGATACTGTTTCACCCAGGTAGCTCTCTGCATCAGCCTTAAGCTTCTGAAGAATCATAGCTGAAATCTGCTGTGGTGAATATTTCTTGTCGTCGATTGTACGACCCTTATCTGTACCCATATCTCTCTTAATAGAAGAGATTGTCTTTTCTGCATTTGTTACTGCCTGACGCTTAGCTGCATCTCCGACAAGTCTCTCACCTGTTTTTGTGAAAGCTACTACTGAAGGAGTAGTTCTAGCACCCTCTGTATTGGCGATAACTGTTGGCTTACCACCTTCCATTACGGCTACACATGAGTTAGTTGTTCCTAAATCAATACCGATAATTTTTCCCATTGTTTTGTCCTCCTATATGACTAATTACAATTATTAACTAAATATATAAACAATGCTTTCGCATGTTCTAACTAATTACTGTACTACTGATACCATGGAATATCTGACTACCTGACCACGGTATGTGTATCCTTTTTGAAGCTCTGCCGCAACAATACCTGACTCGTATTCCTCAGACTCTGTCTGCATTACAGCATTGTGAAGATTAGGATCAAATTCCTTACCAACTGCTTCTATTTCTTTGACTTCAAGCTTTTCAAGCTCATCTAAAAGCTGCTTGTATACACCCTGCATACCCTTAGCAAATGCTCCCTCTTTTTCTTCATCAGTGAGAGCTGCAATCCCTCTTTCAAAATTGTCTACAACTGGAAGTATCTTCTCTATGATACTTTTGGCGCCAACTTCGAACATTGCTTCTTTTTCTTTCTGAGTACGATTTCTGAAATTCTCGAACTCGGCAAGCTGTCTTACATATCTGTCATTAAGCTCTGCTATCTGTTCTTTGTACTTCTGCTCCTTTTTATCTGGCTTTGCATCGTCTGCATCAGTTTCCTGACTCTCAGTTTCTGCTCCGTCTTCTGTGGCTTCAGCATCAGCGGTTGTGTTTTCTTCAACTTCTTCCACAACTACTTCGTCTTCAACTACTTCTTCGTTCTTCTTATCCTCTGCCATTACTCTATCCTTTCGGGTTTATTTATCTTTCTTCTGATAAGCTGTCTCAAGTTCGCTCTTCATTGTTTTAAGAGTCCCGACAACCTTTTCATAATCCATTCTCTTAGGTCCAATAATAGCGATGCTACCCTTCATTCCATCTCCCAAATCATAGGTTGCCGTTACAACACTACAATCCTTCATGGCTCCAACCGGTGCTTCATCGCCAATGTATACCTGAATACCTGTTTCTTCTTTATCAATACTCATTGCTGCCATCTTGGAAAGCATCTGCTTTTCCTCGAATGTTGTAATGAGCTGGCTTGCTTTCTCATGATCTGCAAGTTCTGGATACTTGAAGATATTATTGGCTCCACTTGTATATATCTCAAGGTCTTCATCTGCTTTTATTGCATCGGCAACTGCATCCATAACTTCACCTACGATATCACCATGAATTCCAGCCTGCGCCTTTAGAGAAGCTATCATTCCAAGGTTTATTTCCTCAAGTGCCATTCCATTGAGATGAGTGTTCAGTAGTAAGTTAAGAGTAAGTATCGTTTCATCATCGACCTCTTCCGAGATATTAATGATATTATTCTTAATCACATTACCTTCAACAACTACTACTGCAAGTATCTGATCTGAAGAAACCTTGGATAACTGAATAAACTTAAGTTTATTACCACGAACCATTGGTGATGATACTACAGTGGCGTAGTTAGTGTTGTTTGCCAGCACCTTGGCCACGTTCTTAAGCATTGTATCCATCTTACCCTCAGTCTCAAGAAGCAGACCCTTAAGCTCGTTAATTTCTTTATCCTTCTCCTCCATCATGCTATCAACATATAGTCGATACGCCTTGTCTGTTGGAATACGTCCAGCTGATGTATGAGGCTGTACAATATATCCCATCTCCTCGAGGTCTGACATCTCATTTCGTATTGTCGCCGAGCTAAGATTGAGATCTGTGTACTTGGAAATTGTACGACTTCCTACAGGCTCACCTGTTTCAAGATAATTACGAATAACGGCACACAATATTCTTTTTTTTCTGTCATCTAATCCAATATCTGACTTAGCTTCAAGATTTTCTTCTGAACTCATATTGCCTCCTCGTAATCATCCTCTTTTGTTAGCACTCAACTTGTTAGAGTGCTAACATCTATGAATAAATTATCACTTGCCAAACAAATTGTCAACAATTAACCTTAAATTTCTCTATTTAATCAATGTTTACAACTACAATCTCCGGATCATTGAATAATCTAACAGGAATCACGCTATTACCAAGTCCTCTGCTAATAACCATTGTGGTCTCTCCCTCACAAACCATTCCCTCAGTTAGCGCAGGCCACAATCCCTGATCAGGAGCAACAACCGGACCAAGTATCGGCAATATAAACTGACCACCATGGGCATGTCCTGTCAAAACAATATCCGCTCCGTTTCTACTATAATAATTAATATACTGTGGCTCATGTGCAAGCACGATATTAAGTTCATCGTGACTGTCTAAAATATCCATCAGCGTATCATCATATAAATGCTTATCATCAAGCCCCACCAGTATAAAGCTTAAGTCACCTACAGAAATCTCTTTTGCTTCATTATTTAATATGACCGCACCAGCCACCACGAGCCCATCAAAAAGCTTTTGTCTATCACTTTCAGACAGCCAGTACTCATGGTTTCCTGTCACATAGTACACCGGAGCTATCTTTGTTAATCCACTCACCATAGTAAGCGAGATATCAATATTGGTGTGATTGGAATCAACCAAATCTCCAGTTATAACAATAATATTAGGATTTAAACTTTCAATCTTATCCAAAAAAACGCTATTATCCCTGCCACCAAACGTTGCATTATGGAAGTCCGATATCTGAACAATTTTATAACCTAGTAGAGCCTCATTTATCTTTGTATTACTAACAGAATACTCCGTCACAACAATATGATTATTCTCATACCATATAAATATAAGTAGGGCCACTACTATTAATAATAGGATAATAAGCTTTTTCTTTTTCGTGATAATACTATTTGCGATGTGCCTCATAACAACCTTCATTCCTAATATTTGATATAGAAAAGCCCCAACATATGTCGGGGCTAAATAAAACATGTTCAATTAGATATCAAAGCTTCCGCTTTCCTTCTTATTAAATACATAATAAGCTTTTTTGTCTTCTGGCTTGATGTATAACTCAATGGATTTAAGCGCATCAGCCTTCTTGCCAAGTTCCTTAGTCCATATTGCCTCAGCCTTCTTCATGATGACTGATTCATCATAGCTGACATCGTTATATTCAACAAATATTTTTTCTTTAACTTCTGCAGTAACCTTCTTTTCTGGAACCTTCTTTTCAGCTGCCTTTACATCTACTACCTTTACAGGTGCTTTCTTAGAAGTTTCATTTTTTGAAGTTTCTTTTTTTGGAGCTTCTTTTTTAACAGGCTCCTTCTTAGCTACTTCTTTTTTAGCAGGCTCTTTCTTAGCCACTTCCTTTTTTGGAGCTTCCTTCTTTACTGCTTCTTTCTTTACAGGCTCCTTCTTAGCTACTTCTTTTTTAGCAGGCTCTTTCTTGGCCACTTCCTTTTTTGGGGCTTCCTTCTTTGGAGTTTCCTTTTTTGGAGTTTCCTTTTTTGGAGCTTCCTTCTTTACTACTTCTTTTACTTCAATCTTTTCAGCGGCCTTAACAGCTTCAGTAATATCTTCTTCAAGTCCAAGGTCGATATCCATATCGATATCCGCATCTAAGTCTATATCAGCATCTATATCAACATCTATATCAGCACTAAGTTCTTCATCTGAAATCATTGATGATAAATCATAAAGCTCGCGCTCCTTCTTTCTAATAGAAGCTGCAACTTCTGATGCCTTAGGCACTGCTGGTTTCTTTTCTCGCTTTTTAGGAGCCTTCTTAGGAGCCACTTCCTCTACTTCAGGCTCTGTTGATAAAAACGCCTTTGCAAGACCTTTTACGACAACTTTCTTCTTATTGTCTCCCATTACTATACTCCCTTCACCCTTTACTTCTTTTAACTTTTTTAGCAGTGGGTATACTTTGCCCATTGTTGTGCATTATATCTTATTTTATTTGCAAAGTCAAATAAGCCCATTGCTTCTAAGCCAGTATACCCAAAATGTCATAGTAACCGAGCTGAAAAAAGTGGATGCAACTACTGCACTGGACGTAAGCACACCTTCATGATTCATATTCTTGGCCATAATATACGAACTTGCTGTTGTAGGTGCTCCAAGCATTACAAGAAGCGCTACTAACTCTTCACCCCTAAAACCAATTGATACTGCAATTGGAAGAAATATTATCGGCTGAACCATTAATTTAATCAATACAGTAAACACCGTAGGCTTTAACATAGATATTGCCTTACGACCTTCTATGCTGGCGCCAAGTGCAATGAGCGCAAGTGGCGACGCAAGCTGGGCAATCATCGCAAGTGTTTTATTTATCATTACAGGAATATCAATTGGAATAAGAGACATAACAAGTCCCAGGAATATACTTATAATCATTGGATTTGTTAGTATTCCAATAATCGACTTTTTAACTGTCTTAGCATCCACATGTGAATTAGTTGGATCAGTGAAAATCAATATGACCACTGCCATAAAATTATATAAAGGTACAGTTCCTAAAATCATTAATGGACCTATTACTGATTTTCCATATATATTTTGAATAAATGCAATACCCAGCACTGCTGCTGAACCTCTATACGAAGCCTGAACAAACTCACCAATTATTGCTTTGGTCTGTGGTTTCCATCTAAGTATCAGCCAAGAGAAAACCCAAGTAACCAATATACATATCAGAGTAACAAAAAAGCAATATAGAACATATTTAGTGTTCCATACGCTTTTAAAATCAGCATTAGCCAAATCGTAGAATAACAGAACTGGCAATGTCACCTTATAATTGAATGTGTTAAGCATACTGGTAAATGTCAGATTTACCAGTTTGGTATTTTTGATGCTGTAACCAAAAAGCATCACAAGGAAAATAGGAATTGTTGCATTTAAGCTAAATATTAAACTCTCCATAAATCTTTACACCATCCTTAGTAAAGTATTCATCCCCATTTGTTAATATATAATCCCCTTTATTAAGAATCAAATCGAGCAATTCCCTATCTGATTCCACTTTTTTACGACACAAAACGCCACCACCAAATACTTTCGTGCTGTGTACATCAGAACCAGCACATGTTGGTAGCCCATACTTTCTGGCATACTCTATTGCTCTCTCATCAAACCTCGGATCGTTATGCGACTTTGATAAATGAGAAGAATGAGTAGCATTGATCATTTCTATACCATCAACATATTCCGGAAACAGTCTTATCTCTGGAATATACCACTCCTCACGAAATGGATGAGCATGCATCACAACACCACCGCCGTCATGGATAATCCTATACTGCTCTGGTATATCGGCATCCCACAATTCTTCATGGTCAGCCATCCACTCTGGACTAACACCGTATATAAGAAATTCTGTACCAGAAAAACCTGCTTCCATACCATAGAAAACCTGAAGACCTATTTTATCTCCTTCTTCAAGGGCATTATAATAACCCTTGGCGTACTGCTCTATCCATTTTCTATATGGAAGTTCTCTGTCTATACAAGTATTGCCTCCCCACGCATGGTTAGTCACAAATATACCAGTATATCCAGCCTCCTTATGAGCTCTGGCCATCTCTACTCCAGTACTTACGCTACACTTACTGGCCTCCGATGTATGTAAATGCATTTCATATTTATATGGATAATCTTGTATTGTTGCCATTATCTATCCTTTTGTAACCACAAATTCTTTTATGCCAAGTGATGTTTCTTTAAGCGTAAGCAATGCCTTGCCACCATTCTTAAGTTTTCCGAATAATAGCTCCTGAACGAATAATGGCTTTATCTTAGAGTCAATTACTCTCTCAAGTTCTCTTGCACCATACTCTCTAGTGATACCCTTGGCAATAATCTGCTCTCTAGCCTTTTTATCAATCTTAAGCTCTACCTTCTTATTACCAAGCTTCTCGCTAAGCTCAGAAAGCTTCTTATCTGCAATAAGAGCAGCCATTGCTCTGTCCATATGATTGAAGGTAACTATCTCTGACAATCTGTTTCTAAACTCAGGAGTGAACACCCTTTTCACTTCTTCTAGCATTACACCATCATCAAAAATCCCTTCACCGAATCCCATCTTCTGCTTACCTATTTCTCTGGCACCAGCATTACTTGTCATGATTATAATGACATTGGAGAAATCAGCTCTCTGTCCCTTATTGTCTGTTAGTGATGCGTAGTCCATAACCTGTAATAGGATATTAAATATGTCTGGATGCGCTTTTTCTATTTCATCCAGTAAAAGTACAGAATATGGAGATTTTCTGATTGCATCTGTAAGAAGTCCGCCTTCTTCATATCCAACATAGCCAGCTGGAGAACCAATGAGTTTGGCTACTGCATGTTTCTCACTGTACTCACTCATATCGAATCTGACCAGTTCCACGCCAAGCTCCTTAGCAAGCACCTTTGCCACTTCAGTTTTTCCCACACCTGTTGGACCTACAAAAAGGAATGACGCTACCGGTTTATTGTCAGCCAAAAGTCCACTTCTCGACATACAGATAGCATCAACAATACTTCGAACTGCCTTGTTTTGTCCAAAAATCTTGGAAGTAATATTGTCATAAAGGTGTGCAAGCTGATCAACCTCCGAAGCCTTGGCGCTACTTACTGGAACACCACAGCTTCTTGATAGAACTTCCTCTATAACTGACTTATCAACCAGTTGACTTTTCTTATCAATGGTTGGGTGCATTTTCTTATACGCACCTGCTTCGTCCATAAGATCAATGGCTTTGTCTGGTAAAAATTTATCTCTAATAAATCTCTTGCTAAGGCTTACTATGTACTCTGAAGTGCCCTTAGCATACTTAACTCCATGGAACTTTTCGTAGTTCTTTTTTAGTCCCTCTAGAATGCGTATGGTTTCCTCTTCGCTTGGTTCCTTGATATCAACCTTTTGGAATCTTCTTGCAAAAGCACTATTCTTGGAAAAGGTTTTATTATAATCACCATAGGTTGTGGCACCAACAAAACGTATGCTGCCATCCTCAAGATAAGGCTTCAATAAATTGGAAGCATCCATCTGGCTTCCTGATAAGCCACCTGTTCCAATAAGTGTGTGAATTTCATCTAAAAATACAATTGGTGATTCTTCCTTAATAAAAGAATCCATAAGAACCTTGATTCTCTTTTCAAACTCTCCACGGTAAGGTGTCCCCGCAACTAATGAAGCCAAGTCAAGAGAGAATACCTGAGCTCCACGAAGCTGCTTTGGTACATTGCCACTTTCGATTCTCTCTGCAAGACCATAAGCCATAGCAGTTTTACCTACTCCTGGCTCACCCACAAATATAGGGTTATTCTTGTCTCTACGAAGAAGTACCTGAATGGCTCTATCTATTTCTTCATCGCGGCCTATAAGTGGATTATGCTTTCCCACCTCATCATTAAGCTTAACTGCATACTCCTTCCATATCTCACCATCTAGAAGTTCGTCGCCTTCCGCTTCTTCCTCTAGATATTCAGCCACTCTTATTAATAGCTCCTGCTTGTCCTTAATCTGTTTCTCTATGAAATATACTGCATAGCTTTCCTGCTGTTCGTAGAGCCCCCATATTACATGGCTAAGCTTTACTTCTTCATTGCCGCTGTTCTTAGCAATCTCAACTGCCATTTCCATAGTTGACGAAAAGCCCATTGAAACATCGGCCTTCTCCATATCAAAACCACCTTGCTTTTTGGGAAGCATGGTATCCATAAAATCATCAAGTTCGGCTAATAGCTCATCTATATCACCGCCCATGGACTTAAACGCTTTAACAAATATTTTATTTCTAGTCATACCGTATAAAATATGCTCTGGGGTAACAAACTCATTACCTGCTATCACGCATATACTGACAGCATGACGAAGTACTTCTTCAACCTGTGAATCAAAATTCATTTAGTCTCTACTCCTTCTCCACTTCTACTCTAAATGGGTATCCTTTGGCTCTTGCCTCCTGTATAACCTTGTAGCTTTTAGTAGCTGCCACATCGTACACATATTTGGCTATAATTGCCTTCTTACCTCTATGTACCTGAAGCATAAGATCTGTTGCTTCTGATTCCGATTTATCGAAATATACCTTAAGCATCTCAACTACAAAATCCATTGGAGTAAAGTCATCATTGAGCATTACAACATTGTATAGATTAGGTGCTTTGAGCTTAACTGTACTGCCTTCTTTGGCAGAATATTGTTTCTTAGTTTCCATATATTGCCTTTCAATTGTTGGTGGGGTGCCGCTTGTTTTTCTTGCCTCTTACTCACAAAATCCGGCTGCCTCGCTATAAAAAAGACGCTACTTGTGAAAAGCAGCGTCTAAAATAAACTTTGTTGAATCGATGAATTAATCTTCTTCCTCTTCTGTAACTATAGAAGCTAAGGAAGATACTGTAGAAGTAACTACCGATACTACTGTGGCTATGATAATGATAAGTCCGCCACCTAGAACCACAACAACTACTGCCTTAGTATTATCATCTACATCATCTGTAGCTGTATTCTCAGTTGTGACTGTATCAGCTGCCTGAACATTAACTGGAGCAAAAATACCTGCTGCCATAATAGTGAACAGACCAATAAACGCCGCTTTCTTGATTATAGTTTTAATGGAATTAATCATAACTTTCTCCACTTATAATTTATGTGTAAAAAATCATCAATATTGGTAATTTTCACTTAAACTACACATATAATTTTCTTAATCACACCTTAGTTATTCTAACACAATGGCCAATAATAGGCAATATTTCATCGTACAATCAAACAGGGCAAAAATCAGTCAAGACAAATAATAGGAAGTATCTAGCAATAATTAGTTGAATTATATAATTATAGTAGTACAATGAAAAGTATCCGTTAACTTACTGGAGAAATTACTATGAATACAAATACTGAAATGAACGCTCCTGTAATATCAGTCAAAAACCTTCATAAGATTTATGAGATTGGTGAAAATAAGGTTCACGCTCTTGCCGGAGTCGATTTCACCATAAACCGCGGTGAATTCTGCATGATAGTTGGTACATCAGGAAGTGGTAAATCAACACTCCTCAATATGTTAGCAGGTCTGGAAAAGCCTACTGAGGGCGAGATTGTAATTGCTGGAGAGCACATAGAAGAGCTAAATGAAGGCAAGCTTGTTCTGTTTCGTCAAAAACATGTGGGATTCATTTTCCAATCCTACAATTTACTTGCCAACATGGATGCAGTTGAAAACGTGGCTACACCACTTATGTTTCAGGGAGTCCCTAAAAAAGAACGAATAAACAGAGCCATAAAAATGCTTACAATGGTGGGTCTAAGAAAATATCTTGATCATACACCAGGCCAAATGTCTGGTGGTCAGCAACAACGAGTTGGTATCGCAAGAGCACTTGTTGTTGAGCCAGAAATAATATTTGCTGACGAGCCAACTGGTAACCTTGATTCCAATACTTCAATGGAAGTAATGAATCTTATGCAAACAATTGCAAGAGAAAAGAACCAGACCATTGTCATGGTTACCCACGACAATATGCTCGCAGAATATGGTGATAAGATAATACGAATTATAGATGGAAAAATTGTCGAATTAATTGATAATCGTGAAAAAGCTAGAATGTTATACGAAGAAAGGAAGCAAAAGATTAGTCATGAATAAACATACATTAACCAAACAGATAATACTTGGAATAATTAGTTCTATCATTGTAATATTTGCATTTATTGTACTTAGTGGTGATGCATATGCTAGCACCTATTATGACCTTACATCATCAATAAATATGGCTATCTTCGCTGGAAAAAGCGATACTGATATTGCAGTCGAAAAGGACAACGAAGCTGCTTATATTACTCTTCTTGAATATGAAGAAAGACTTAAAACTCTTTACACACTAAGCGCTGACACTGAGCAGAAGCTTACTGAAATCTTTATGCAGGCCAATGTATATATTGCCAATCATACAATGACCATTGGTCAGCTCAAGGAATATGTTGTACAAATAGAATCTGATATGAGTGCTGCAATAAGCGGTGCCTCGGTTGATGGTTCAACCAGTGATTTTATCTTTATTAATAATAACAGCTTGGTGCGTTCTGCCTCTTATGGACAAAGCACTACTGTCACAGTCAATCTCGTTAATCTTGGTAACGCCGACTTAACTGATGTCATCGTAACTCCTGTGGTATCTAGCAAAATTACAGAATGGCCATTTGCTATCCAGAGCTCGAGTGACATGAGAATAATTTCCAGTCTCAAGGCAGCATCTACTCCTGAAGAAATAGCAGCTTGGCAGCAGACACTTAGCTGGAATTATGTGGTATCTAAGGATGCACTTACAGGAACATATCCTATTACTCTTCACGTACAGTATCTTCGTAACGGTACTACAGAGGAAAAGGATCTTGTAACATATATCAATGTTACTGGTGCACCAGGAAGCGGAAATCTTAACGGTTCATCAAGCGATAGCACTAACACATCAACACCTCGTATCATTGTTACTGGCTTCTCAACAAATCCTGAAACAGTACATGCTGGTGATACATTTGATTTAACAATTACAGTTCAGAATACCTCAACTTCTACTGCTGTGTCCAACGTACAGTTTGATTTAAAGGCTGCCTCTGAAGGCGATGATAGCAAAAACACTTATGAAGCCTTCCTTCCAACCTCAGGTTCTTCTACTGTATATGTATCCAAGATTGAAAAGGGCTGCACATACGATATTAATATAGAAATGACAGCTCGCGGTGACCTTACTCAGAAACCATATGTAATAAATGTTAATGCCAATTATGAAGACTCCGATCAAAAGAGTTTCGAAACCACTGCAAGCGTATCTATTCCAATCAAGCAAGAAGCAAGAGTTGATACTGGCGATGCTGATATCATGCCTCTTAGTATTGCCGTTGGCGAACAGTCCAACATTATGTTTGATGTCTACAACATGGGTAAAACAACTCTTTATAATGTACAGGTTTCATTCCAGTCTCCTACCATTGAGGGAGGCAATGTATTTGTCGGCAAGCTCGAGCCAGGTGCTACTGGAAGCGTCGATGCATCTGTTACAGGTATTGCCGAAACTACCGATGATGGAATAATAACAGCCATAATTTCTTACGAAGATGAATCTGGTAATGTATCTTCTATTGAAAAAAGTATCAACCTATATGTATATGAAGCTTACTACGATGATGGAATGTGGGAAGATCCTGGCTTTATGTACGATGATGCACCAAAGAGTGGAATGCCATGGTGGGGATGGTTACTTATTATCCTTGTTGTGGTCGGCATAATTGTTGGCTTAGTTGTCATTATTAAAAAGAAAAAAGCTACAAAGAAGAAAAATAAAAAGAAAAACAAAAATAAATATATTCAGTATGAAAATGAATTAGACAATATTGATGATCTTGATAACACTGATGAAACTACTAATAATGACGGAGAGATATAATGCGAATTGTTGATTTGCTTCGCATGAGCCTTAGTAGTTTATGGAAGCGTAAAGTTAGAACAATACTAACCGTTCTCGGCGTAGTTATAGGTACCATCTCCATAGTCGTCATGCTTTCTCTTGGTATGGGTATGAAACGTTCTATCATAGAAGAAATGGAAAGCTATGGTAGTATGAAAGAAATTCAGGTAACTGTAAATCAATGGGGTAATAATGATAACGGCTCATCAGATCCACTAAGACTAGATGACGAATTGGTAGAAATGCTCTCACAAATGGAGCATGTAGAATGCGTAGTTCCTAAGCTTACTACTGAAATAATAATAAAGTATGGCAATTATGTTCTATACACCACATTGGTAGGCCTTAGCCCTGAAGGACTAAATTACATGCATATCAATGTTGGAGAAGGCGAGCTTCCTATGTCCAGTGATTCAATTGAATTGTTTTACGGCAATAGCGTGCCTATATTCTTCTACAATGAGTCCAATTATTATTATCCATATTTTGATGGCGGTGAATTACTCGATGTCAATTTTATGACTGATAATCTCACCATATATCTGGACAATGAACGTTACTACACCCATGGCACTCAGGATGAGAATGGCAATACCATTCCGAAACCCAAAAAACACTTCTATAAAACATGTGGTGTTGCTGCGGGTGGTCCTGATGATTGGTCAACCTATAGCGATAGTATTTTCTGTAATATAGATGCTCTAAAAGCAGAATTAAAAAAAGAATTTAAAAATAGAGTTATCCCTGGTCAGCCAACCACAAAAAAGGGCAAGCCTTATAAGGAAATGTTCTATTCAACCATATCAGTATATTGCGATGATATGGAAAATGTATCCTCTGTTCAACAATTAATATCTGACATGGGTTACGATGCTTACTCGCAGGCTGAATGGATAAAGCAGGATATGTCCACCATCGGTATGATTGAGGTTGCTCTTGGCGGCATAGGTGCAATATCACTTTTTGTAGCCGCTATTGGTATCATCAACACTATGATGATGTCTATATACGAACGAACAAAAGAAATCGGTATCATGAAGGTTATAGGGTGTCGACTAAGAGACCTGCAGCTCCTATTTCTTCTTGAAGCTGGGTACATAGGATTTATTGGTGGAACAATTGGAGTCGTCATCAGTTACGCTCTTTCAATTCTTATAAACAAAATCGTAATGAATGTCGCAGGTGACAGCTTTGCCTCGGGTATCTCATACATACCACTGTGGCTACCATTTGTTGCAATTATATTCGGTGTTCTGATTGGTATGCTGGCTGGATTATTCCCATCCATACGTGCCATGAAACTTAGCCCATTAGCAGCAATGCGCAACTAGTAAACCAGTTGCGCATTTTTTTATTAGTATTTATTTTTAATTAATACTATCTCCAAAATACTCCGATCATCGCTCCGCAGCCGTCGTTTGGCGAAGCGATCTGCTGAAGTTCCCAGCCTTCTTTAATCATCTGATTAATTATTTCCTGAGCCTGCTCAAGATCCTTTTCCCTAGATAACTTAAGTCCTTTGTTTAAATGAACTAATTTGTACTCTTTCATACTTTTCTCCTTAACCTTATTTATAATCTTTAATTAGATTTTTCTTATTTTGCCATCAATTATATCTATTTTTCTTTCTTTATAAAGATGACCAACGGCACGCTTAAACTCATTTTTACTCATACCGGTTTCTCTCTTTATTACTTCTGGCGATGCTTTTTCTGTAAATGGAAGTACACCACTAAATCTTTCAAGAAGATCCATAATGATATCCATATCAGAATACATCTGCACATAAGCTTTCTCACGTACACTAAGATTCAGCTTACCATCATCACGTACCTTCGTAACACGACCTCTGATACTATCTCCTATCTTGAGATCACCAAACTCCTCGTTCCTTGGGATTATGGCTGAGAATATATTATCTACTGCCACAAACATACCATAGTTATCACTATCCTCGTAAATAACCCCTGATACATCGTCTCCTACCTTGTATGGACTGCCAGAGCGAAGCTGTTTATATACATTCATGGTCGCACATAATCTCTCTGATTTATCTATATATAACGATACAAGTACTTCCTCCCCTTCTTTGACTCTTCTTGTCTGCTGCTTGTATGGAAGGAATAAGTCTTTCTCCAGTCCCCAGTCAAGAAATGCACCCATTTTATTAACCTGAGCAACACGAAGGAGTGCTGGTGCACTTCCAAGCGTAAGCGCCGGCTTATTAGTAGTAGCGATTAGTCTGTCACTACTATCCTTGTACACAAACACAGTAAGCTTATCGCCGATTTCAGTACCCTCTGGTACCTGCTTCTTTGGAAGAAGTATTCTCTCTTCTCTACTTTCTCCGTCAGTAAGATATACTCCAAACTCAACCTTCTTACCTACTGTTAGTTCCTGATTTTCTCCTAATCTAAACATATGTCTATCCGTCCTTTTCTTTATAATATTTTTTTATAATAACATCTTAATGGCCAGCTCATCATCTTCGCTTATTATTACCTTTTGGGGATTTATTGGTATCAAATGCCGATGATTTACTTCTATTTTTGCTACCGTTGTTATTACTGTGAATTTTATTATTAATATTACTCTTGTTATTATTTTTTTTACTATTACTCTTATTATTGTTAATGTTCTTATTATTGTTATTGCTCTTAGAACTCTTGCCCCCATTATTTGATGGTCCACTGCCAGAAGACTTACTTCCACCAAACTGTCTTGGTGGTATAAGACATTCTTTTCCCATACCAATAAGGTCATTACGCCCTTCCTTTATAAGGGCTTCCTTGACGAGCTCGTAGTTCGCTGGATTCCTATATTGAATAAGAGCTCTTTGCATAGCCTTCTCATGAGCACTAGTAGGTACGTATACTGGCTCCATAGTTCTTGGATCAACTCCTGTATAATACATACAGGTCGATATAGTGCTTGGTGTTGGATAAAAATCCTGTACCTGCTCTGGCATATATCCAAGGTCTCTGATATACTCTGCAAGTTCTATGGCTTCCTTAAGTGTTGAACCTGGATGTGAAGACATCAGATATGGAACAATATACTGTTTCATATTTAGGTCTTCATTAACCTTTTCAAACTTCTTACAGAAAGCTCTGTACACATTGTTCTTTGGCTTACCCATACACTCCAGAACTTTGTCTGATATATGCTCTGGAGCAACTCGAAGCTGACCACTTATATGATACTTACTAATCTCACGAATAAATGACTGATCACTGTCTGCCAGTACATAATCGAACCTGATACCCGATCTTACGAATACCTTCTTCACGCCTGGAAGCTTACGTAGTTTTCTTAGTAGCTCTATATAATCCTTATGATCTGCTTTCAAGTTCTTACAAGGCGATGGATACAGACACTGGCGATTAGTACATACACCTTTTGTCATCTGCTTACTGCAGGCTGGATGTCTAAAGTCCGCAGTTGGACCACCAACATCATGAATATAGCCTTTAAAATCAGACATCTTGGTCATACCTTCTGCTTCTCTTATAAGGGATTCATGACTTCTTACCTGAACTATTCTTCCCTGATGGAAGGTAAGGGCGCAAAAGCTACATCCACCAAAACAGCCTCTGTTACTTGTAAGCGAGAACTTAATCTCATTAATAGCTGGCACGCCACCAAGCTTCTCATAGCTCGGGTGATAGCTTCCCATATATGGAAGCTCATAGACATCATCCATCTCCTGCGTGGATAAAGGCTTCGCCGGCGGATTCTGTATTACATACTGCTTTTCACCGTATTTTTCAATGAGTGTTCTTGCTGTAAAAGCGTCCGTATTCTGATACTGAATATTGAAGCTCCTTGCATACTCTAGCTTATCTCTGCATAAATCCTCATAGCTAGGAAGCATAAGACCATTGTAGACAGTATCAATGTTTTTTGCTCTATACACGGTTCCTGCCACAAATGTTATGTCCTTAACATCCATTCCACTATTAAGAGCGTCGGCAATCTCTATAATAGAATGCTCTCCCATTCCATAAGATATAATATCTGCTCCAGAATCTATTAATATCGAACGACGTATTTTGTCAGACCAATAATCATAGTGAGCTAGTCTCCTTAGGCTCGCTTCGATACCGCCAATAATAATAGGTGAATCGTGGAATCTTTTTCGTATCATATTGGAATATACTACAGTAGCATAGTCAGGTCTTTTACCTGACACACCACCAGGAGTATATGCATCCTGATTTCTTTTCTTTCTTGCTACAGTATAATGATTGACCATCGAGTCCATATTACCGCTGCTCACAAGAAATCCTAATCTTGGTTGTCCAAACACTGCTATGCTATCATCATTTTTCCAGTCAGGCTGGGATATAATAGCTACCTTATATCCATATGATTCCAATAGACGGCTAATAATGGCTGGACCAAAAGAAGAATGGTCAACATACGCATCGCCTATTACATAGACGAAGTCTGCCTGCGACCATCCACGTTTTTTCATATCTTCAATTGTAATAGGTAAGTATGCCATACTCACTCCACTATCACTAATACTCTATTTCTTCAACATAAAGAATACCCTCTAACGCACTTACATCATTGATAAAATGATCGTGGTCATGGTTCTTTTGCATATCAACTTCAAGTGTCACGCTAAGATCACAATTCTTGGCAATCTTCTTTTTCTTCTTTTCCATTGAAAGGACTCTATAATTCTTGGCTTTAACAAAATCAAGGATTAAATCAAGCTCATGCTCTTTTTCTATCTCAGCATAAAAAGTAATAATACGGTTATGCTTGCTGATATATCTACTAAAGTATGAGAACACACCTATAGTAAGCATTATAAGTACAAAGCTTACTGTACTTGCAAAAAGCATACCTGCACCAAGCGCAATACCAAGAGCTGCTGTTGCCCACAGGGTTGCTGCCGTAGTAAGCCCCCTTACCTGATTTCTGCTGGTAACAATGATGGTACCAACACCAAGGAAACCAACACCACTTACAACTGCTGCCGATATTCTGGCTGTATCTGTGTTACCTGTGATATCCCACAGATATAGGTTAACTATTGTTGCAAGAGCAGATCCAAGACATACAAGTGTAAATGTTCTAAAACCTGCTGAATGCCTCTTAGCTTCACGCTCAATACCTATTATCCCACCAAAAAGAGTTGCAAGAACGAGCCTGATAATAATCGAAACTTGGTTAAAAGATTCCAGATAATCAATGATTTGCTTCATATATAACCCCCATGCAAAACTAATATATCTACGCTTCTATATTTTTTAACTACAACTATTTTTTATCAAACCAACCACGACGCTCTGTTGAAATACGCATCATATCACAAAGGCCTTCGCGATCATCATTCTCAACCATATCACGCATATTTTTGAATACATCAATAAATGTATCCATCTGCTTAAGTAATGCTTTCTTGTTAAGAAGGAATAGTTCACTCCACATATTTTCATTGATTCTTGCGATTCTTGTTAAATCCCTAAAAGAATCACCAGTGTAATTAACTAAATTATGATTATCACTACTATTCATGAGTGATACTGCAATGCAGTGTGTAAGCTGCGAAACAAAACCTATCATTTCATCATGGTCTTCAGGAGACAACACGGATATCTTTCCTGCTCCAAGAAGTCTACCCAGCTCTTTACATGTTTCTATGGCATCTTCAGTATTCTTATCTGTTGGAACTACTATATAGTTGGCACCGATAAACATTTTTTCTGTACTATTCTCTACGCCATATACCTCACGGCCACACATCGGATGAGCTGCAATAAACTCCACATCATCACGAAGAATTGCCTGCATATCATACACTATACAGCTTTTGACACCTGTAACATCGGTAATGATTGCTCCTGGCTTAAGATACTGCTGATACTTATCCATCCATTCTAAGAATGCCTTAGGATATAACGCAAATACTAAAATGTCCGCTCTAGATATAGCATCGGTATTGACCTCTGAATATCCCTCATCAATTATGCCATTGGCAAGAGCAAACTCTATAGGCTCTTTTCTTCTTGCAAAACCACAGACATGAAAGCCTTGATTTCTCATACCCTTAGCAAAAGAACCTCCCATAAGTCCAAGCCCGACTATAAGAATATTTTTATCCTTACTAATCTCCATTTAATTGTCCTCCTGCTTCGTCACATCTATTCCTATACTACTAATCTCTTCAAAGAAATTAGGATAACTCTTTCTTACTGCGCCTACTCCATCTATTGTACCGCCTATTACAGAGCCAAGCACTGCCATAGCCATAACTATTCTATGATCATTGTGACCATCAAAATCTTCTGACGCGGCATGAAGTACACTTTTCTTAACCTCAATAGTATCGTCAGCCAGAACCATATCTACGCCAACTTTACTTAACTCCTCATACATTGCCTGTCCGCGGTCGCTTTCCTTGATTTTAAGTCGTCGTGTTCCTGTGAATAGCGCACCATTATTGCATGCTGCTACAACAAAAAGAATTGGACCAAGATCAGGACAATCAGATATATCTATGGATGGTATAACTCCTGTGTCTCTGGATGCACGCAGTTCCTTAAAATGCTTAAGATATACTCTATCACCCTGAAGACTATCTACCTTAAGTCCACCAACCTCAACCTGACCCATCTCATCGCCAATAAAATTAAATGCATCAAGGAATGCTGCATTAGAATAGTCTCCTTCAACATACTGCTCTGAACCTGTGTATTTCTGGTTACCAGGTATCATAAGTACAGTCTCAGACTCCCAGCTAGCCTTTACTCCATAAAGAGAAAGTGCTGAAAGCGTCATATCGATATACGACCTGCTCTCTACTGGCGGTATTAGCTCTATTCTGCTATCGCCATTAAGAAGTGGTAATGTAAATAAAAGTCCACTAATAAACTGGCTGCTCACATCGCCTCGCACCTTATACGAGTCTGGGATAAGCTTTCCCTTCACATCAATGGCCCCCTGGCTTCTTGCGAATGAGAAACCATATTTAGCACATATATCCTCATATACAGACATTGGTCGCTCCATAAGTCTGTCAGAACCTGTAAGCTTAATATCAATTCCTGTCATTAAACATATTGGAATAAAAAATCTAAGTGTACTACCACACTCTCTACAGGCGAGAACATCAGCCTTCTGAACCTTTAGTATATCTACACCTGTAATATGTACTTCTTCGTTCTCATATTTATATTCAGCACCAAGTGCTTTTAAGCAATCAAGTGTTGCAAGAACATCCTCTGAAAGAGCTACGCCCTTTACAATACTGTGCTCAGATGACAATCCAGCACATATAAGATGTCTATGAGCCATACTCTTAGATGGCGGTGCCATAATCTTACCTTTTGCTTTACTTATATTTACTGTAGCCTTCATATCAAGCCTTTCTGGTTTATTTTAAATAATCTGTACCATAACGACCACAAAGCATATCACATAGACACAGTGCAACCACGCTGTCTACTACCACTCTTGCTCTGTGAATAATGGCTGGGTCATGTCTTCCCTCAATAGTAAGCTTGGAATCCTCAAGCTTATTCATATCTATGGTATCCTGCTCCTTATAAATAGATGGAGTAGGCTTTACTACACATTTAATTACTATAGGCATACCATTAGTTATACCACCATTGATGCCACCATTGTGATTGGTCTTAGTCTTAACCTTATCGCCATCCATATAGAATGAATCGTTGGCCTCACTACCACGCATATCAGCCATGGAAAAACCGTCGCCAAACTCAACACCCTTTATTGCAGGAACACTGAATAAAATATGACTAAGCTCACTCTCAACTGTATCGAACCAAGGCTCACCAACACCTGCTGGCATTCCAGTAATAACAGTTTCTAGGATTCCACCCACGCTGTCACCTTCAGCTGCTGCCTTCTCGATGGCTGCAACCATCTCTGCTTCCTTGGCATCATCTATTACTGCAAATGTCTTATCATTTAACTTTGGAAGTTCTACCGCATAATCACTAAAGCTTGCATCGTCCACACCTGCACATCTCTTAACATGTGTGCCTATAACAATACCCTTACTGCGAAGTGCTTCTATGGCAATAGCACCTGCTGCCACAATAGGAGTTGTGATACGGCCACTAAAATGTCCACCACCTCTGTAATCCTGGAAGCCATGGTACTTAACCTCAGCAGTATAGTCTGCATGTCCTGGACGAGGTAAGTCCTTAAGCTTCGCATAGTCTTTACTCTTTGTATTAGAATTAGGAATAATTATGGCAATAGGTGTACCTGTTGTCTCACCATTAAACACACCACTTACAATTCTAAATGGATCAAGTTCCTGTCTGGCTGTTGATATTTTCCCCTGTGGTCTTCTTTTATCAAGCTGACTTCTTATAAAATCCTCATCCACTTTGATACCAGGTGCAAGTCCATCAATAACCATACCAATTTCCTGACCGTGACTCTCACCAAATAAAGTGAAGTGTATATTATTTCCAAAAGTGTTTTTCATTCTAATGCGGTTCCTTTCATAGACACTCTAACTCACTTTGTATTATACCCTAAAACCCTTATTTATAGCAATAAAACCCTTATTCTACTGATGCTAATAAAAAAGCAGTGAATTTCATCTTGTGAATTCACTGCCATACATTTACTTTTATTAATCGTCAAGCGATATTATAAACCAAATACTCCTGTAACAAATATCTCGATGCCTATACCTATTAATATTATGCCACCAAGAATACCAGCTTTTCCTGCAAATTTAGTGCCAAATTTCTTACCAAGTATCAGCCCTACTATACATATAACAAAAGTCACAATAGCAATTATAATCACTGAGATAAGAGCTTCTAAAAATGACTTATCCGCAATAGTAAAACCAACAGAAAGAGCATCAATAGATGTTGCAACGCCCTGTATCATAAGGGTTCCAAGTCCAAGAGTCCCCTTATCAACCTCTTCTTCGCCGCCTTTAATACTTTCATAAAGCATCTTACCACCTATATATCCAAGAAGTAGTAGGGCAATCCATGGAATAAACTTCTCAAAGCTCTTAAAATATTCAACCACTGTATGAACACATACCCATCCAAGCAGTGGCATAGCGGCCTGAAAAACACCAAATACTCCTGCGATAAGGCTCATTCTTGCTGCCTTCATCTTTGGCTCATTTAAACCATTGGCAAGGGATACTGAAAATGCATCCATAGCCAGTCCTATTCCAAGCAACACACTATTTATTAGCAAAACAACTGAGAAATTCATAATAATAAACCTCATAACCTTTATTCATTTTTAGTTATACATATAAATCGCTCTTCATCTTCTTATATGTGATTGTTATACCAAGTACAACACAGCCTGCAAAACTGGATAATACCCGAAGTGGACTGCCTAGAAAAGCTGCTACACTATTTATAATCGAATACTTCGCTAGTCCATCTGCCCCTAACTGAGAAGCTATTATATTTGCCTCTAATATAGCAGCAACTCTAGCAAAAATAATATTAATCGCAATAATGATTCCCACATATATAATGGCTGCAGTCTGAGCTCCTTCCGGCGTTGCCGCAGTCATAACTTTTCTCATAAGTATAATAACCGCTATCATCTCAAGAAGACTTATTATCAGCGTTAAATATGGGATAACAAATACATCATTGTCACCAAACATATAAATTCCACTAAGAATATTCTGAGCTGCTACTGTAATACATATACATACAAAAGACAGTATTGATAAAATCATTGTTGCTTTAGGAAAAAATTTAAAATTACTCATTAACTACTTACTCCCTCTCTATTTTATTTACTTTCTGATTCATAACAAGCATCTGAAGACGATTCTCGATATTAGCAAAGCTTACATCTGGATCATAATCAAGTGCAAGTAGTTCGATATCAGGATACATTTCCTTGAACTTCTTGGCCACACCTCTACCTATTACGTGGTTAGGCAAACAACCAAATGGCTGGAGTATAACAAAGTTTTTACATCCCTTATTCGCATTATGAATAATTTCTGCTGGAATAAGTATACCTTCACCCGTATCAAATGTCTGGTATATAACCTCATTGGCCTCCTTAGCCATATCCTTAATAAGAGTTGTTCTCTCATGAAGCTTTTCATGCTTAGCCAGGTGATCCACATATCTTATTGCTGACGTGAAAAATAGATTAGTTATCTTCATAAGCATACGAAGCCATGGTGTACGCTTAGTCTTAAGCTCCTTAATCTGTCTTCCCTGACAGAAATATGTTTTCTGAATAACGTCTGTCATCTTAGCTTCTATTATTTCAAATCCATTGGCCTCTAGATATCTCTCAATATCGTGGTTAGCACCTGGATGGAAATTGAGAAGGTATTCACCTACTATAAGGACAGTTGGCTTTCTATCCGAATTATCATATTCCACTGCCGAAAGCATCTTCAGAGCTTTCTTAAATGCCTTAATCTGACCTGATAAACCATGCTCAGCCATTTCTGTGGACAAAAGTTCCATAGCCTCCTCGAAGGCTTTATCCGAGCTACCCTTAACCTTTTCATAAGGTCTAATCTTACGGAGCATCTCCTCAAGAGTATCGACCATCGGAAGTGCGAAGGCCATACGCAGCATGGATATAAGATTCATCTTGTATCCTGGATGAATGTTATGATAGTCAACATCATCATTGGTAAGAATTGGCACCTGTGAATATCCAGCATCATCAAGAGCCTTTCTAAGAATTGTTGCGTAGTGAGTCAGTCTACAACAGCATACATACTTGGCCATAGCAACTGCTACATGATCAAGGTCATACTTACCAGACTCTAAAGCAGCAAGAGCCTCGCCTACTACAATCTGGGCCGGGAAGCAGATATCGTTATGTGTATATTTCTTACCAAGTCTTATTGCTTCTTCCCTACCAACTTCAAGAGGAACCGCACGAAGATTCTGATTCTTCATGGCGGCTGACATTATCTGTGAAAAAGCATGCGAGCTATTGGGTACAAGAACTACTCTCTCCTTAATATCTTCCTTGGTAAATTTAACTTCATATGGATCTGGAAGTTCCTTAACCTTATGTTCATCTTCCTTACGTCTTTTTCTTTCTATTGTTTCGATAAAAGAACGTACTCGTATTCTAAGTGGGCCCTGTGCATCACTTTCATCTACCTTAAGTATAAGCGGTGCTTTCCCACTAACTTCTTTCATAATACGTACGGCTTCATCGGACAGACATGCATCGTGTCCACAACCAAAGCTTACTATCTGAACCATTTCAAGATGCTTACTCTTAGCTGCAATCATACTTCCACTTATTACTCTTGCGTGGAAGTTATTAACTATATCAAGTCTGGACTTGCTTAAATCAATGGTATTGGATTCTTCTATACTATCTACTGTAAGTACTGGAACACCCATATTAACAAAAAGCTCTGGAAGCTCATGATTAACTAATGGGTCTGACTGGTATGGTCTTGCAGCCATAACAACTGCGTATCCATTATTCTCTTCTACCTGCTTTATCAGCTTCTTGCCTTCAGCCTTAAGCTCTGTATCAAAGGTCTTCTGAGCCTTGGCAGCGTACGCAATTGCTTTCTTACACTTGCTCTTTGATATACCAAACTCCGACTTCATATATTCACATAGCTGATACTCTCTATCTTCCTCGGTATACCAAAAGAAATAAGGCGCGTCATATTTAATACCAAACTGCTTGTATGGATCATCAGAGTTCTTTATAACAATGGGATAACCCTTAACTAATGCACAACGTGAAAAGCTGGTCTCTTCTGTATTCTCTGGTGGATATACAGAAATAATCGGCATAAATATTCTATCCACACCCATCTGTGCCAGTGCTCTTACATGACCATGAACAAGCTTGGCTGGAAAACATTCTGTATCGGATGGAACAGCATGAAGACCATTTTCATACATCTCTCTTGTACTAATAGGCGATATCTTAATCTTATAACCAAGACTTCTCCAGAAAGTGCTCCAGAATGGCATACCCTCCCAGAACATAAGAACTCTAGGTAAACCTATTGTCACCTGTTTCTCATCATCTACAAGCTCATATTCATAATTCTGGAACTGAAGCTTAGACCTGATTTCAAACATATTCACAGGTTTATCCGACTTATCATTAAGCGCTTTTATTTTCTCTCGTATATCATCATCCTTAGGATCACCAATCACTTCACCTTTCTCGCATCGGTTGTTAGTAACCCAGCTGTCACCAGTTGAAAATGAAAGAATAGTTCTATTACAATGATTAGTACAATATGGACATGGAGAATTGGCCTCCTGAGTGAATGAGAAATTCTTCAAAGTCTCATAATCTATAAATGTTTTCTTGAATCCCTCGCTGCTAGCGACCTCTTTGGCTGTAAGAGCTGAACCAATCGCACCCATAAGGCCTGCATATGGTGCACGAATAACCTTACGACCTGCATACTGCTCCATAGCACGAAGTACAGCATCATTTTGGAATGTTCCACCCTGAACAACTATTTTGTCGCCAAGTGAATCAATATTTGAAACACGTATTACCTTGGTAAATACATTTTCTATGATAGAACGACATAGTCCTGCCATAATATCATCGGCCTGCTTACCATTACGCTGCTCAGTGATAATACTACTGTTCATGAAAACAGTACATCTACTACCAAGCTTTGCTGGTTTCTTCGAAGCAAAAGCTCTATTAGCTATTTCCTTAGTTTCAATACCAAGTGTTTGTGCAAAGTTCTCAAGGAATGATCCACATCCTGATGAACACGCTTCGTTAACAACAATATTAGTTATAATGCCATTCTCAAGCCATATGGCCTTCATATCCTGTCCGCCGATATCAAGAATAAAGCTAGGATTATCTACATACTTGGATGCAGCCATCTGATGAGCCACTGTTTCAACAATATGAGCGTCTGTTCTAAATGCTTTATTAAATAAAAACTCGCCGTAACCTGTGGAAGCTGCTGCCAAAATGTTTAGTGTTGCACCGGCGCTTCTATACTTTTCATACATGGCTAGAAGAGCTTTCTTAGCTACGCCAATTGGATTACCTTCATTGGAAGAATAATAAGAATCTATGATTTCTTCATCCTCGTTCATAAGAACAAGCTTAGTAGTAGTACTACCTGCATCCATACCAAGATATGCATTGACTACCTGACCTTTTTCCGGTTTAAAATCAGGGATTTCTTTTAATTTATTGGCCTCTCTAAATTCAACTTCTTCGCTTTCTGATTCGAAATAGAGCTGGCCATCGCCACCTTCTGATACCTCATGATCTGAAAGATTAGTCAACATATTTATATAATCAGCCAGTTTACTTGATACTGCGCTACGATGTATATCATCTATACTAAGTGCTGCACCATAAGCTACCATCATTTCTGGGAATTCTGGTATAAGAATATCCTCTTCTTTTAGACCAAGTCTTGTCGCAAATACATCAACAAGCTTAGGATGGAAGGTAAGTGGACCACCTTCAAAAACAACCGGTGCCTTGATATCAAGGCCCTGTGCCAAACCACCTATTGTCTGCTTGGCAATTGCATGGTAGCAGGAAAGAGCAATATCTTCTTTTCTTGCACCCTGATTAAGAAGGGGCTGTATATCTGTCTTGGCAAAAACACCACACCTACCTGATATATCGTATAAACTACTTCCCTTAGATGCCACTTCATTCATTTCGTGGTCAGCTATACCAAGTACTACTGCTATCTCATCAATGAACGCACCTGTACCACCTGCGCAGCTACCATTCATACGCATATCAAAAACTGCAGGCTCACCCTTTTCATCTTCCCTGAAGAAAATAATCTTGGCATCCTGGCCACCAAGTTCAATGGCTGTACCAACCTTGCTATAGTTAGTTTTAAGAGCAAGTGAGTTGGCTACCACTTCCTGTGTAAATGATATCCCTGTCTTCTCTGCAATGGTTCTTGCACCAGAGCCAGTCATACAAAGAATAACATCTTCATCCGACACCTTATCCTTTACTTCATCTAACAGAGAAAGGATACTGTCTCTTTGTCTTGCAAAGTGTCTTATGTATTTATGAAAAATAAGCTCTCCGTTTTTTGTAAGAGCAATCTTTGTTGTAGTTGAACCGACATCAATACCTATCTTGAACATATCTTTACCAACATTCTCTCTAATCTATTATTTTTACAATCCAACTAATTATTGTACTCCTATATACATAATTTACTATGAACATAATTAACAATTTTTGAATTATAACACAAATCAAAAAAAGGACTTACGACGAAGTCCTTTTCTATATACTGGCTATTTTCAGCTTGATTTAATAATTACTGCCTTCCGTACAAGTGGATTAGCCAGTCAGCCTGACTGGACATACTAAAACCACCTACAACATCAGCATCATAAGATGAATTAGCCACTACTGCTATATCTCCTATATTTTTATTTTCATCAAGTATAAACTCAGAATTAAAGAGCATGCACCCTAACGGTATGTGATAGTCACTGGTCACTATCGCAACGCTATTAACTGACGGATAATCGTTACGTAGAATAGCATACGAAAACAACGCATTTTCCGCAGTGGTCTTCGACATATTTTCTATTATTATTTTATCCTTCGCTATGCCATTTTCTATGAGCCAATCTGCCATACAGTCAGCTTCTGTTGCACTAGAATTACCAGATGCTGTTCCGCCACCAGTAACTAGTATATATGCATTCGGATATTTCTTGGTATTTTCAAGAGCTTTTTCGAGGCGTCCTATTAGCTCCTCTTTCATGGAACCATCTGCGTTTAGCTGATAACCAAGCACCACTATACATAAGCTATTATCATCTGGCAATCCATCTGGAAGAACATCCTTATTAACAAAATCTTTTTTATTAGCATCATTCCAATAAGTAATAATAGCCGACCATCTATCGGCTGCATCAGCATCAAGACCAGCCAGTTTTTCCATATCAAACTGTAGCGAGCCTGGCTTCTTTACATTGTCAGTTATAATTGTTTGAATACACTGACTTATTTCCTCTTTCAAAACCTCTGGATTATTCTCTGCGCTGGCATCTTCAAAATCATCTAAAACTACAACTGGCTTTTCATCCATTGATACTTCTTGGGCCATGCAACCAGCTAATGTTAAGCTTATTAAGCCGATAAATAGACACAATTTTTTCTTCATTACTTTATTTACTACTTGATTCATTACTTTATTCAAAAATTTATTCGTACTTAATCCCTACCATATTTTCACTAAAAGCAAATAATTGCCTTGCAAGCTTCGTATTTTTAGAACGCTTTGATGAACTGGCAATCTGACATTTATAGAAATATTCTCCTGTCACGTTCTTTACTGAATCATCACTAGCCAGAAATATAGCTGTACGAGCACCCTCTGCAGGGGTCTGAAAAAATGGTTTCAAAAGACCTGTGATAGTTTTTCCAAATCCTGTATCTCGACTTATACCAATATTAGTTGCAACAGCTCCCGGATGACAGCAATTAACCGTTATATCCTTATCCCCGAGTCTTCTTGCCAGCTCTCTTGTAAACAAAACATTGGCCAATTTGCTCTGCGAATATGCCTTTATAACATTGAATCCTTTGTGAAGATTAATATCCTTAAAGTGTATATTACCAGTTTTATGAGCACCTGAAGCAACATTAACAATTCTGCCACCTGCGCTCATGACACTAAGTAATCTATATGTCAAAAGGAAGTGGCCAAGATGATTGACTCCAAACTGCCTCTCAACACCTTCCTTGGTTTCCTGCCTATCCAGCGAAATAAAGCCCGCGTTATTAACAAGAATATCAAGCTTTCCATATTTTAGTATAAATTCATCCGCGAATTTATTAATAGACTGATAATCTCCCAAATCACCAAAAATCAAATCCAGTTTACGAGTTTTCTTTTTCCTCAAATCTACAAATGCATCTCTGCCCCGTTTCTTATCACGGCACATCATAATAACAGTTGCACCCATGTCTGCCAAAGCTGCAACTGTTGCCTTTCCCATACCAGAGTTGGCACCTGTAACTATTGCAATTTTTCCTTCTAAGATAAAGTTACTACTCATAAACAGACCTCTTTATTAAAATGGATATTCTACACCTTCATTAGTAATGAATCTTGGCCCCGTCTTATCGTATCTTCTCTCATCAAAAAGCTTACGAAGAATCTCAGCTGCATCATACGATGAAAGTGGCGCCTTATTGTCTGGTTTACCATCTGTACGAATCCATCCTGGATGAATGCAGAGAATATTGATTTTATCATTATCCTTAAAAGTATTTACCAGGTTCATCGTTCCCATATTGAGCGCTGCCTTTGCCATACCATATTCAATCATATTCGTTCTATAGCATTTTGAAATACTACCTGCCTCTGATGAAATATTGGCTACAAGCGACATATCCTCTCCATTAACTAAAAATGGGTAGAATGACTGTATAACGCGAAGTGCTCCTACCGCAGTAACATTAACAGTCCCCGCAATATTATCAAGATTTACATCGAAAAACTCTTTATCACAGTCCTCTGATACCGTTACTGCATTGTTAATAAGTATATCAATATGATCTATCTTGTTTTTTAATTCCTCTGCAGCTGCTTTCACTGAGCATGAATCCCCAATATCCATTATTAGGACTGTTAATTGATCTGCATATTTTTCTTTGAGCTCATCTATCTCTATAGATGGCTTTCTGATTGTGGCTATAACATTGTCACCATTCTCAAGATACCTAAGCACCAAATTAAAACCAAGCGCATAACTTCTTCCAGTTCCTGTAACCATTACGTTTTTTGCCATATTTATCTCCTAAAATCATACAATAAAGGGCGATCAACCCTTAGGTTAACCGCCCAAACAAATCTCGCTATTAACACTTAGCCATCTTAAAGATAGCTTCCATATCATTAACATCAAGAACCTTGGCTGAACCCTTAGTTCCACCACATGCCTCTGCACAAGACACTGCCATCTCATGAATCTGCTCATCTGTTGGATCAATACCAAGCTCTTTCATATTAATTGGCATACCAATACTATGGTAGAACTCTTCCATGGCCTTGATACCCTTCTCAGCTGTCTCGCAGTCGTCCTTACCTGGTTCAACACCCATTACATTAATGGCATACTTTACAAATCTTGGCAAACAGTCCTTATACACATATCGAGCCCATGATGGCCATACTGCTGCAAGACCTGCACCATGAGTAACATCGAACATACCACCTATCTCATGCTCAAGCATATGACTCACGAAATCACCACCATCATTGCCGCAGCCTGTGAGGTCATTATGAGCAAGCGAACCAGACCACATAATTTCAGCTCTCGCTTCATAGTTAGTTGGATCTGTATGAAGAATCTTAGCATACTTCATTACATTTCTAAGAAGACCTTCAGCAATAGCATCTGTAATCTCAAGGTTTCCTCCATTAGTAAAGTAACGCTCCATGGTATGCATCATAATATCTGTACATCCTGATTCTGTCTGATAATCAGGAAGAGTCATTGTGAATTCTGGATTCATAACTGCAAACTTAGGACGAGCAAGATTATCATTGTAAGATCTCTTAAGTCCTTCCTTTGCGTATGTAATAACTGAGCTATTAGAAGTCTCACTTCCTGCTGCTGAAATAGTTAGTACAACGCCCACTGGATAACAAGCTTTTGCCGTAGCCTTACCCATATAAAGGTCCCATACATCTCCATCATATGCAAGACCATATCCTATAGCTTTGGCTGAATCGATAACACTACCACCACCAACTGCAAGAATAAAATCAACTCCTTCATCCTTGCAAAGCTTGATTCCTTCATATACAAGTTCAAGATGTGGATTAGGAACTACGCCTCCAAGTTCAACGTAGGCTACGCCTGAAGCATCAAGCGAGTTCTTAACCTGATCAATTAATCCTGACTTTTTGGCGCTCTGTCCACCATAATGAATAAGTACCTTTTTAGCTCCTTCTCTTTTAACTAACTCACCGATCTGCATCTGTGTTCCGCGGCCAAAAACAACCTCTGTTGGTGCGAAATAATTGAAATTAAATGACATGATATAACCTCCTTAATAACCCATATTTACCATCTTATAAATTATAACATTTTTTTGATTCACAAAGTAATTATTGTTCATTTCCATCGTAATGAACAAATGGACCATAGCTTATTTGACAAAATCGATAATCATATCAAGGCTGTCCACTCTTGCATAATACATACCCTTGATATCTTCATCTGGCTCTGTCTGATCCGGAACCATAAAAACCTTTAGTCCCGCACTGTATGCTGACTTAATACCATTGGGCGCATCCTCTACTGCAACACACTCTGATACATCAAACCCAAGCTCACTGCAAGCATACTGATATACCTTGGGTGAAGGCTTTCCTTCATCAACCATAGTAGCGCTGATTACTTTATCAAAATATCCATATAGGCCAACAAATTTCAAATATTCTTCTGCTCTGTCTAGGTCTGTTGCTGTAGCAATTGCAGTTACAATCCCCTTACTTCTAAGGTACTCTAGCAACTCTATTGCTCCTTTTTTTATTTCAATGCCATGCTCAGCAACATATGCGTCGAACAGTCCTTTTCTTACTCTTCTGGCTCCATCATAATCAAAATCCTGACCATACCATTCTTTGAACTTAGCTGGAGCAAATGGTCTTCCAAGAGAACGCATGGATAAAT
>JAZRXF010000097.1:0-3831 GCA_045600085.1 Lachnospiraceae bacterium | reverse complement strand
ACAAGGGGATTGCATACACAAGATATGTAGAAGGTTTTACAGATATGTTATATATCCCAGAATTAGCTGGTGATGAAAATGCTAACATATATCTAAGTGAGTATCTAGCTGAAAATGCAGATGTAATAAGAAATTTCACACATAGAGCAGACTTTGAGAATACGAAGATACAACCATTAAGAGATGTTGTAGCGGAAACCCTTGAAGCAGTGTCATTAGGAATTTTACCTATTATTGAAGGTGAATTAAGATATGATATTATTAGAGGAGAAAAAATAAGCAGTAGAGAAGCTATCTGGTATGAAATAGAAGGTTCTATTGATGTGGGCTCAGCTTTTCTTGCGGCGGCAGGTGGTGCAAAACTAACACAAATAGTCGGAGAGGAATTGTTACAGGCAGTAGCGGGAGAAGGTACTGCATATGTGGCCTATGAATGTGGAGCAAGTGATACTCAGGCGGCAGTCCTTAATATGACAGCTAGAATAGCAACGGGAACACTTGTAAATAAGGTAAGAAAACCTAAAGCAGATTTTGGTGAGGTATCTAATGAAGTTAAGGTCGCAGATGATCTAGATATAAAAACAACCAATCCTGAAAATGAAGTACTGATAGAGGGTAGTACTGGTTCAACAAAACCATTACAAGAGCATCATTTCGCTACCAACAAAAGTAAAAAGTATACTAGCCAGTTTGAGAATATTGCAAATAAATATAACTTGGATTTAGATGGTGCTTGGAATAAAGAATTGATGCCACATCAAGGTCGTCATCCAAATGCATATCATGATTATGTACTTGATAATATGCAAAAATTTGATAAGATAGCCCAAGGTGACCAGACTAAATTTTTGAAGCTTTATGACCAAATGAAACAAAAAATAATTAGTAATCCAGATATGTTATATAAAAATTATTGGATAAACCAGTAGGAGATGAGTGAATAATGAAATATTACAAACTAATGTATGATTATGAAAATGATGAAAACTACGTAAATTGCAGTTTATGTTCTAAAATGGAAATTGATGAATATTCAGTATCTTGCGGAACAATTTGTAATGAGTGGAGTGAAATGGAATTTAACTATAATTCAGATGAGGGAGAAGTTTTTTCTGACTACATAGCAAACGTTTTTAGGTGGTTGATTGTATCAAAACGGTTTAGAGAATTAATACAAGATATTGTTAGAGATGATGCTATTCAGTACCTCTCGACAAAGATAACAGATGTAATAAGTAAGAATGAAACCACAGAATATGAGATTGCTAATTTATTAGATGTAGTAGATGGGTTGGATTTAGAACATTCAAAATATGATGTGTTTGAATTAGATGATGAAAAAATTATATCTGTAGAAAAATATGCATTGAAGAAAGAAAAGATTGATGGGCATAATATATTTAGATTAAAAAATGATACACTTCCAGTGTTTGTATCAGAAAGAGTAAAAAAAATTATAGAAGATAATGCATTAACTGGATTTGCATTTCTAGAAGTTGAAACATATTAATATTTCTATCATTATTTGAAATTAATTAACTAGGGACGGAGCATTTGACACGAGGATGTGTACTTTGGTCTTATTTATAAGCACTTGCAATTTAGCAGGTGCTTTTTTTATATGCGTTTATATTGCACAGAAAAGTAGCATATGTTACTATCATCGTAGTGATAGTCGTTACTTTCACTAAATTCATATTAGTCAGGTTCTACTGACGCTTATAGTCCGGCACTTTTGCAGGATTATTCCCAACAAAAAAACTAAATATATTTGTAAGGAGGTAGGTATATGTGTACGCATATAACTAATGCTGTCATTATGTCTGAAAATAAAGCCAGATATGATGCCAGTGTTAAAGAAGTGCTGGCAGATAAACAGGTGCTAGCACGGATTTTGAAGTACTCACTAGATGAGTTTAAGGATGATTCAATTGATGAAATCATGAGGTGTATAAGTGATGATATTGAGATATCAACTATTCCAGTGGATCCAGGGCTTACAAATCTTGGTAAGGTAGCAAAGTCATCTGAGGAGGATACGGTTCCAGGAGAAGGAAAGGTGATATATGATATAAGGTTTACTGCCCGAAGAAAAAGTGAATATATGAAAATCTTAATAAATATCGAGGCTCAAAATTCAACAGATTATAAGAATTTAGGATATCATCTAGATAATAGAATTATATATTATCTGGCAAGAATGATATCGGCGCAGAAAACTGTGGAGTTTAATAACTCTGATTATGATAATATAAAACCAGTACATAGCATTTGGATATGTATGGATGCAAAAGAAGATGAGGATTCAGTAAATCGTATTGAATTTACGCAGAATACATTGTATGGTAGGGATGTAGAACTACCAAACATAGATAAGGTTAAGGCAACAATTATACGACTACGAAAGAATCCAGATGCGAGGGAATCAAGGAATACGCTGATAGCGATGCTAGAGACGCTTCTTAGTAACCTGGATGCAAGTTCGAAGTGTGAAAGATTAGAGAAACAATACGGATTTATAATAAATGATGAGACAGCAAGGAGGGTGAAAACTATGTGTAACCTTAGTGATGTAGTAGAAGAGCGTGGTGAAGAGCGTGCTATAGAGAGAACAGTACGCCGTCTTCTTATGAAAAACTATCCAGACGGAGAGATAATAGATATCACAGAGTGTACTCCAGAATTACTTGAGAGAGTAAAAGCAGAGCTGAAGAAAAGCAATTAAGGAGATATGGAGATATGGAGTATGTGTCTCTTGGTAGTACAGGAATAAGAGTTAATAAGAATGGTTTTGGAGCCCTACCGATACAGAGAATTTCTCTAGAAGATGCAGTGTACTTGGTGCGAAAAGCTTACGATGCTGGAATTACTTTTTTTGATACAGCCAGATTCTATACTGATAGCGAAGTTAAGCTTGGTGCGGCGTTTG
Source organism: Lachnospiraceae bacterium (assembly GCA_045600085.1). Taxonomy (GTDB): domain Bacteria; phylum Bacillota; class Clostridia; order Lachnospirales; family Lachnospiraceae; genus NK4A136. The sequence goes on along the minus strand of JAZRXF010000097.1, from coordinate 902 downwards.
AGGGAATCCGTGAAAAGGTATATATAGCCACTAAAACAGGGGCTACAACTGTAGAGGGTTTTTGGAAGGACCTGGAGACCTCGCTAGGCAATTTGAAGACATATTATGTGGATTTGTATCAGTTCCATAATCCGGCATTCTGTCCTAAGCCTGGTGATGAAAGTGGTATATATGATGCTATGCTAGAGGCAAAAGAGAAAGGTATGGTTAGGCATATAGGTATCACCAACCATAGATTGAATGTCGCTAAGGAAGCAATAGAATCAGGATTATATGAGACACTTCAGTTTCCATTTTGTTATATATCTGGTGAGCAGGAATTGGATCTGGTAGAAAGATGTAAGGCGAAAAATATGGGATTCATCGCTATGAAAGCATTGTCGGGTGGGTTGATTAATAATTCCGCAGCTGCATATGCATTTATGGCGCAGTTTGATAATGTGCTACCTATATGGGGAATTCAAAGAGAAAGTGAGCTTGATGAATTTATCTCATATATAGATAATCCTGTGTCTATGACTGAAGAAATAGTGAACATTATAGAGTCAGATAGAAGAGAACTCAGTGGTGAGTTCTGTCGTGGCTGTGGGTATTGCATGCCATGTCCAGTTGGCATAGAGATTAACAATAGTGCACGTATGTCTCTTATGCTAAGAAGGGCTCCATCGAAGGCTTGGCTTACCGAAGATTGGCAGGACAAGATGAAGAGGATAGAAGGATGCCTTGGTTGTGGGAAGTGCAAGAGTAAATGTCCATATGGATTGGATACGCCAGCTCTTCTTGCGAAAAACTACGAAGATTACAAAAGAGTTTTAGCAGGAGAAGTGCAGGTGTAATTAGCTATTTGTTATATCAGTAACCACAAGTATTTTATTATTAACAACAAATCTTACATTAATACC
>JAZRXF010000096.1:0-27191 GCA_045600085.1 Lachnospiraceae bacterium | reverse complement strand
CTGTGTTGCGATAACAAAGAATGGGTTAGGCAATTCTCTGGTTACACCTTCAACAGTTGCTTTTCCTTCTTCCATGACCTCAAGAAGCGCCGATTGTGTTTTAGGTGAAGTACGGTTTATCTCATCGGCAAGAAATAGATTAGTATAAACGCTTCCTGGTTGAAAACGAAATTCTCCAAGGTTTTTGTCGTACATGTTGAAGCCTACAAGGTCACTAGGAAGTACATCAGGAGTGAACTGCATACGCTTGTAGTCCATGGAAAGCGCCCTGGCGAAACTCATTGCCATAGTAGTCTTACCAACACCAGGTATATCTTCAAGAAGTACGTGGCCGCCAGCAAGAATAGCGGCTAGTGTCATTTTGATAACATTGTCTTTACCTTGAATGATTTTTTTGACTTCATTTGTGATTAAATCAACCTTTTTTTGCATTTTATTGTCCCCATTTGTCTTTTTTCTATAAATTTTACATTATAAATAGTGGGTTTTCAATGCTAAAGCACGAAAGTGAGCAGGTAGGCGCTTTGTTTATTGAATGTGAAAAATAGATGTGCTATTATAAGTTGAATTTAAACAAGAAATAGGTGAAGAAACATGAAAGAGAATGGATTTTTTAAGAGAAGACAGTCAATTATCAAAGCTATTGTATTTGGTCTTGTGCTTTTAACAGTGTGTCTTTGGGTATGTATATCTCAGATATCATTACTTGAAAATACATATAAGCAAGAAGTTTCACAGGACTTTTATGACCATCATATAAGCTCAGCAACAGCAATCGATGAAATCTTTAACAGAGTTTACATCGAGGCTAAGAACGGAGCTAAGATGCTTGGCAACAAAAACTATGCATATGATGAAAATAGAATACATGATGTAATTAATTCGATTAATGATATTGATGGAATAGATAGATGTTGTTTTGTTACTGATAGTAGAGTTTACTATAGTGATGGCGAGTTCAAAAAGGGTGCCGATGATCCAAGATGGGCCGAGATGTGGGAATTAAAACCAAAGGATAACATGATTGTAGGTGGAGTTTATAACTATTATCATGAAGACGGCCCAACAGACGGATATGAGTATATGGCTTGTGGCCCTGTTTATTATGATGACAAGATAAAGGGTTATTTCATTGCAATGACAAGTGTTGATAGCCTTTTTGAAAGTGATTTATTTAAATACCAGAATAATATGGGTGAGTGCTATCTTATTGATCCTGTTAATAAGGAAACTATGAATATAGTTTCAAGAAGTCAGGCATGTACTATTATGTCTACTCTTGAACCTGATTTCTTAAAGGGCATAACTGAGCATTCAGATGAAAAGGTCGAGAGCGTAAGAGAAATTAACAACATTAAAAATGCAATCAATGACAAAAAGTCTGGTTATGTATCTATTACAACAAAAGAAGGTAATAGTCTTCAGATTTCATATTGCCCACTAGATGATACACCAGGTGTGTATTATGTGAGCTGTTACAATGATAATCTTGTTGATGACAAAGTACAGCCTCTTATCTTCAAAAATGTTGTATCTAGTATGATTCTTATTGCCTTTATGATAATTATTATCATTTATATATGGGCAACAGCTAAGAAGAATAATATAACCATCGAGAAGATGGCTTTTGAGGATCCTGTAACAAATGGTAAAAATATTAACTATTTTAAGGAATTTGCAGTAAGCGTTATTCTTGAAAATAGTGAGGTTCCGTTCGTTATTTACAGATTCGATATTGTGAACTTTAGATTCATTAATGAAGCATATGGACATGATAGAGCGGATGCAGTTCTTAAGGCAGTAATAAGATCGTTTGGAGAGATATTCTCCGAAAAGGAACTTTGTGTTCGTATGAATGCTGACCAGTTCCTTGCAATTATTGTTAATGATAAGGACACAGACCACAAGCTTAATCAGCTTACGGATAGAGTAACAGAGAGTGCTAGAAGCAACGGTGTTAAGTATCCTATTAAGTTTAAGCAGGGTGTATATCAGGTTAAGAAGCATGATAGAGATATCGAGATTATGATCGACCATGCTAATGTTGCCAGAAAAACACTTAAGAGTAGTGGCAAAGAGCTTAGAGCATACTTCACAGATGATGTTATTGGCGATATGCGTAGAGTCGATACTATCGAGTCAGATATGCAGAAGGCTTTGGCAGCAGGTGAATTCAAGGTATATTATCAGCCTAAGTGGGATGTTGTAGCCAATCATGTTGCTGGTGCGGAGGCACTTATCAGATGGGAAAGACCAGATGGCTCAGTTATTAAGCCAGAGATGTTTATACCAATTTTTGAGAAGAATGGTTTCGTTGAGAAGCTTGATTTCTATACACTTGAAGAAGTATGTAAGCAAATGAGAGAGTCTCTTGATAAGGGTAAGACTGTATATCCAGTATCGGTTAATCAGTCAAGATTACTTCTTCACAGCCTTGATTATGTTGATAATGTTAATAAGATTATCAAGAAGTATAATATTCCTGAGAATGCCATAGAGCTTGAGATTACTGAAACAGTATTTACTGACGAGAAGAATGAAATGTATGATGCCATGCGTAAGCTTAAGGAATGTGGTGTTAAGCTTTCTATGGATGATTTTGGATCAGGTTATTCATCACTTAATATGCTCAAGGATGCTCCATTTAATATCATTAAGATTGATAAAGAGTTCTTCAGTGAGTCTGTAACAAGTGATGTATCGCTTTGGATTCTTCAGAAGATGATAGAGATGATCAATGGTCTTGGTATGGAAGTAATATGCGAAGGTGTAGAAACTGGTGAACAGGCATTACTACTTAGATCAATTGGTTGTCGTATGGTACAGGGATTCTTCTATGCTAAACCTATGCCATATGATGAATATGATTCAAGATACTGTTAATTTGATTGTATAAAATGGATAAAGCAGTAAATAAAAGAAATTATCAAAAGGAACTGGATAATATAGTAGCAAGATTGAATGATAGACCAAGACTACTATTACATAGCTGCTGTGCGCCGTGCAGCAGTTATTGTATGGAATACTTATGCCAGTTCTTTGATATTACTATTTACTATTACAATCCGAATATTACTGATCCACAAGAATATAATCATAGAGTGAGCGAACAGCAAAGACTTGTGAGAGAGCTATCAAGAGATGCGATGAGACATATTGATTTTGCTGAAGGACCGTATGATGTGGAGCCTTTTATAAGTATTAGTAGAGGCCTTGAGGACTGCCCAGAGGGTGGTGAGCGTTGCCAGAGATGTTTTGAACTGCGTCTTGATATGGCAGCCAGGTTCGCTGTAGAAAAGGGATATGATTATTTTACGACAACTCTTACAATTAGCCCGCTGAAAAATGCTGCGCTATTAAATGATATCGGAGAAGCTCAGGGAGCAAAGTACGGCATAAATTTTCTTCCATCAGATTTTAAGAAGAAAAATGGATATAAAAGGTCCGTAGAGCTATCAGAAAAGCATGGGCTTTACAGACAAAACTATTGCGGATGCGTTTATTCCAAGAGGGAAATGGAGAAAAGAAATGAAAAAGATGATTGAAGCTATTTCTGAAGAATTGATGAATGCTTTTGAGGCAGCAGGTTATGACAGAAGCCTTGGAAAGGTTACTGTAAGTAATAGACCAGATCTTTGTGAATATCAGTGTAACGGTGCAATGGCTGGTGCAAAGCAGTACCATAAGGCTCCAATGATTATTGCCGGAGAGGTAGCCGAGAAAATATCAAAGGAGACTTTTGAAAAAATAGAAGTAGTTGCTCCTGGATTCATTAATCTTAATGTTAGCGGTGAGTATCTTGCTGCATATGTGTCTAAGATGGCCGAGGCTGATAAATTTGGTCTTGAGAAGCCAGAGAATCCTCTTACAATAGTTGTAGATTATGGTGGAGCCAATGTGGCAAAGCCATTACATGTTGGACATCTTCGTCCAGCTATTATTGGAGAAAGTGTAAAGCGTATTTGTAAATATGTTGGCCATAATGTTATTGGTGATGCACATCTTGGGGACTGGGGCCTTCAGATGGGAGAAGTTATTGAAGAGACAAAGTGCAGAATGCCAGATCTTCCTTACTTTGACCCTAATTTCACAGGTGAGTATCCAGTAGAGCCACCTTTTACCATTGCGGATCTTGAGAATATATATCCAACTGCAAGCAAGAAGATGAAGGAAGATGAAGCTTTTGACAAGCTGTGCCATGAGGCAACTGTAAAGTTCCAAAAGGGCGACAGAGGATACAGAGCTCTTGGTCGTCATATAATAAATGTCTCTAAGGTTGATCTTGAGCGTAACTATAGTAAACTAAATGTTCATTTTGATTTATGGAAGGGCGAAAGTGATGCTGACCCATATATTGCGGATATGGTTCAGGCCATGGTTGATAAGGGTATTGCATATGAAAGCCAGGGAGCTTTAGTAGTAGATATCGCTATGCCAGAAGACAAAAAGGAATATCCACCTTGTATCGTTCGTAAGTCAGATGGAGCAGCTATTTATCAAACAACTGACCTTGCAACACTGGTCCAGCGTGAGCAGGATTTTCACCCAGATAAAGTTATATATGTGGTTGATAAGCGTCAGGATTTACACTTTATACAGGTGTTCCGTACAGCGCGTAAGGCCGAGATAGTTCGTCCAGAAACAGACCTTGTATTTGTTGGGTTTGGTACTATGAATGGTAAGGATGGCAAGCCATTTAAGACTCGTGATGGTGGTATCCTTCGTCTTGAGCAGCTTGTAGGCAATATTAATGAAGCTGTATACAACAGAATTATGGAAAATCGTGATGAGTCTGAAGAAAAGGCTAGAGAGACAGCCGAAATAGTAGGTCTTGCAGCCCTTAAGTATGGTGATTTATCAAATCAGGCATCCAAGGATTATGTATTTGATATTGATAGATTTGCTTCTTTTGAAGGAAATACAGGCCCTTATATTCTTTATACAATAGTTCGTATCAAGTCTATCCTTAATAAGTACATCGATAATGGAGGCTCATTGGAAGGACTTGCTTTTAATAATCCAGCGACAAAGCAGGAAAAGAACCTTATGATCGAGCTCACAAAATTCTCATCTATGATGGAGAATGCATTTGAAGAGCTTGCTCCTAACAAGGTTTGTGCATATATTTATGATCTTGCTAACTGTTTCAATGGTTTCTATCATGAGATCAATATTATGGCAGAAGAAGATAAAGCTAAGCAGGCAGGATATATTAAGCTTCTTGTTATGTGTAAAGAAGTACTTGAGGCTTGTATAGATGTTCTTGGCTTTGAGGCGCCAGAACGTATGTAACTATATTTGACATAAGGATATTTGTTGATATATAACAGAGTTAGTTAGAATGTATCTATTGCTATATTAAGGAGGGGAACAGTATGGCAGCAAAGAAGAGTGTATATGTTGAAGTGAGTACTTCTAAGTATGATGTTGATGCTGTTATGAAAGCAGCAGTTAAGGATTATAAGGCTAATAATAAGGTGGAACTCAAAAATATCAATCTTTATATTAAGCCTGAAGATGGAAAAGCATACTATACAGCCAATAACAATAAGATGTCTGGAAGTGTTGATTTATAAGTTTTATAGCCTATATAAATATTTTCAAATTTCTTAAAATTATTATTGACAAGTGATACTAGTATCTAGTATACTTGGAAAGTCGGTTGACAAGACACGGGGTCTTAGCTCAGCTGGGAGAGCATCTGCCTTACAAGCAGAGGGTCACAGGTTCGAGCCCTGTAGGCCCCATTAGTTTTTCCGACAAATATAATATGGCGAGATGGCTCAACTGGCTAGAGCATTCGGTTCATACCCGGAGGGTTGAGGGTTCGAGTCCCCCTCTCGCTACTAAGTTTATTTAAAGCGAAAATCTTATGATTAAGGTTTTCGCTTTTTTGTTAAGATTATAGTGCTAGTGGAGGTATCAAATGGGAAGAGTAGATTTTAAACCAGGTAATATGTTATATCCAGTACCAGCAGTATTAGTTAGCTGCGCAGACAGAGCAGGTAAAAGCAATCTGTTTACAGTTGCATGGACAGGTACAATATGTTCAGATCCTGCAATGGTATCAATATCAGTTCGCAAGTCCAGATACTCGCATGGTCTGATTAGCGAGACAGGAGAGTTTATTATCAATTTAACAACAAAGGAATTGTGCTACGCCACGGATTATTGTGGAGTGAAGAGTGGAAGAGACACTGATAAATGGGCTGATATGAAGCTTACTAAGGTAATGGGTAAGAAGGTGTCTGTTCCTTATGTGGCTGAGAGTCCAGTGGCAATAGAGTGCAAAGTCGAGCAGGTTATAGAGCTAGGAAGTCACGATATGTTTATTGCCAAGGTTGTAGCAGTTAATGTTGATGATAAATATATGGATGAAAAGGGCAGGTTTGATTTAAGACTTGCGGATCCTTTGGCATATTCTCACGGCGAATATTATAGCCTTGGTGAAAAGCTTGGAACATTTGGATACAGTGTGAAGAAATAGAAGTTGTATGATGCCATGAGCGATAGAGTATGTCTTTGTATTGATTTAAAATCTTTTTATGCATCTGTAGAGTGTGTGGATAGAGGGCTTGATCCTTTGTCTGCACTTCTTGTAGTGGCTGATCCAGAAAGAACAGATAAAACAATATGTCTTGCTATTACTCCAGCTATGAAAGCTCTTGGGATTAGAAACAGATGTCGTGTCTTTGAAATACCAAAGAATATAAAATATGTTATGGCTACGCCTCGTATGCAAAGATATATAGATGTATCTGCGGATATATACAGTATTTATTTACGATATGTGGCCAAGGAGGATATTCATGTGTATTCCATTGACGAAGTTTTTATGGATGTCACAGATTATCTTGAACTGTATAAAACATCAGCCAAGGAATTGGCTGCCAGGATTATACGTGATATCTATGAGTGTACGGGAATAACTGCAACATGTGGTATAGGCACAAACCTGTATCTTGCAAAGATTGCGATGGATATAACAGCCAAGCATGTTGAGGATCATATGGGGGAACTTACTGAAGAAAGCTTTCGTGAGACATTATGGAATCATAGACCTCTTACGGATTTTTGGAGAATAGGACCAGGAACAGTAAGGAAGCTTGAGCAGTATGGTATGTATACAATGCGAGATATTACCAAAGCAGATGAAGATCTTCTATACAAAATGTTTGGAATAGATGCCGAACTATTGATAGATCATGCATGGGGGAGAGAAAGTGCAACCATTCAAGATGTAAAGGCTTATAAACCAAGACACAATAGTCTTTCAAGTGGACAGGTTCTTTCGAGAGATTATTCTATGACGGAAGGTCGTCTTTTATGTAAGGAAATGGCAGAGCTTTTGTGCCTCGATTTGGTAGAAAAAAATCTTATTACGGATAATATCACAATTATGCTTAGTTATTCTGGAGGGTCCATAAAGGGTGGCGATAATGGAAGTATATCTCTTGGTATGGCAACTAGTTCGTCACGTATGATACTTCCCTACATAGAAAAGCTTTATGATAAAATAGCTGATCCGGAGTGCTTTATTAGACGAATTGGAATATCATTTAATAATGTTATGGACGAAGCCTTTGTTCAATATGATATTTTCACAAATCCCGAGGAACTAGAGCGTGAGCGTAAGCTTCAAAAGGCGATGGTAGGCGTTAGGAATAAATATGACAAGAATGCCCTTTTGAAAGGTATGAACCTTGAAAAGGGTGGTACTACAATAGAACGTAATAAGCAGATCGGAGGGCACAGAAGTGGGTGATAAGACTAGGCTCAAGATGAGACGTGAAGATAGAGCTAAACAGTTTGCCCCATTTGCTGCGCTTAAGGGATTTGATGAGGCGCTGCGAGCCAAGGAGAAAATAGTGGTCTCAAAACCGGTATTGTCCGAAGAGGAGAGAGAAGAACTTGATAGAAATCTTCATACCATAGAATATGGAAGTATAGTTAAAGCTAAGTATTATGAAAACGATGAATGCCTGGAAATAACAGGTGTGTTATCTCGGATTGACATGGATGCAAGATATATTAAGATAGTCAATAAAAAACTGGATTTTCAGAATGTATATTATTTTGAGCGAGTGAAAAATGGCATATGATTAGGTCTAGAGTGGAAGCGCTTGGTATTTTAGGACTAAGTGATAATGCGAGCACGGAGCAGATAAAAAGTGCATATAGAGCAGCATGCAAAAACTGTCATCCTGACAGTATGCCAGTTAACTGTGATGCAAAGATTGTGGATGAGCTTCAAGCAAGGTATCGAATGATAAGCGAAGCATATGACTATTTGAATAAAAACAAGTATGTGCAGGAAACTCGAATTTTAGGCGATGGTAATGTGGCTTACAGGGAGAAAACCAATAGATACAGGAAGGAACAACTGGATAAGGAAGTAAGAGAGCGTAAGCAAAAAAGGTATCAGGAACTTCAGGAAGAAGGCAGAAAGCTTAGGCAGCAGGAAGAGGCTGGTAAAATCCTTGATGAAATACGCTGGATGAGAGTGGCTGACATTATAAGAGGAACTATTAAAGAAGATAGAAAGCGTAAAGAATTAGAAGAAAAAATCAGTGAGGCTATTAGAAAAAAGCAATAAATATAATATATAATACGATATGTATAACGTTAAAAATGTTGATTTATGATGACTATTTTTGTATACTATAAAGTGCCCTTTAGTGTGGGGTGAATTAGGTATAAAGGTTCAATACGTTTTGTATATAAGGAGAATTGGCAATGGCAATGTTTGAATGCCCAGGGTGCAAAAGTATAGTTGATGATTCTATCAAAAAGTGCCCTAAGTGTGGATATGACATTAAAAAATATGTGAAATCAATGGGAAAGACTAAAAAGGGAGGAAAGTCCGATGAAGGTGTAAGTTTTACATTGGCATCAGCTTATTCAGCTAAGACGACTACTGCTAATATGCCTACTCTTGATTTCTTGTCTAAGCCAGCACAGCCAGCTCCAGCGCCGGTTATGGCAGAGCCAGAAGTTACACCTGCAGCACCAGCTCCAGCACCAATCGCTGAGCCAGTTGTTGCAGCTCCAGCTCCATCGGTAGATCCAGTTTTACAGCCACAGGCTTCAAGCTTCGGCTTTTCAGTGGAACAGATTGCACCTATGGTTACGCCTTCAGCGCCAGAACCAGTAGTAGCGCCAGAACCTGTTGTGGTTCCAGAGCCTATAGTAGAGCCAGAGATATCTACTCCAGAACCAGAAGTAATATCATTTGATTCAGATATTCCACAGGATATTAATTCTCATTTTACAGATTATTCAAGTGTGCAGGTTTCTTCAACTCCATCTATGTATGAAGATCCATCGTACATTTCGCCTATAGCTCCAGCATCAGTTCCAGAGCCTCAGGCTTATACATCAGAAGGTACAGTTCAAATGCCTTCATATGACACATCAAGTGTTACAAGAGTACATATCCCGGCACCAGCCAGTGTGGCGCCAGAACGTAAGCCGATAGTGCCTAATGCACCAATTGAGCCACCAAAACCAGTGTACGAGGATACAGTACAGCCTACAGTTTCGCTTGAACCGGTAAGACCAATGCAACCAGCTGCACCAGTGAGTCCAGCGCAGCCAACTATTAGTATGTCTAATGCAGGTTATGCTAAGCTTACAGAAGCTCCAGCAGAGCCTCCTGTATTTGATTCACCAGTTCTTAATGCGGCACAGGCCAATAACGTAAGACCAGCGCAGCCAGCTTCAGCAGCTTCGCTAAATAGTCAGCAGTACAATTCGTCTTCATTTGGTAGTGCACCAATACCAAGACCAGCAGCTGCACCAATGCCTTCATACAATGCAGCCAGCGTTAATAGAGTTCCAGCAGGTATGCCTGTTACTCCAAAGAATGAGCCAGAGGTTGATGGTATATTTGATTCACCATTACTTAATGCTCAGGCAAAGAGAATTGCGTCAGGTGAGTATGTTCCAACTTCTGTTGCTAGCCAGGCAAGTATATCAGCTATGCAGCAGAGAAAACTTGTGGCTCCACCACCTCCAGGAACTGGACTTTCACATACAACCTTTAGTCAGGGTGCATATGGACAGCAGTCAGGCTACAAGGCTCCAGCACAGCCTCTTGTATATCAGGAGCAGGCACCAATAGGACAGGTAGCTTATCAGCCACAGTATCAGGCTGCACCAACTACTCAGGAAACAACTTTTTCGCCAGTGTATGGATCATTTAATAACAATGGTGGTGCCAACGGTAGCAATATTAATATTCCAACTAATGGACCAGCAGGTCCTGGTGCTGCCAATCCACTACTTGCAGGCAATCCGCTTTTAAGTAATGGTGGCGTTAGACAGTAATTTATGTAGTTAAGAGGGACGCTAATGCGTCCCTTTATTATTCTTTTTTCGATTGTAAGTATAGGATTAATATGTGTGACAAAGTATGGTAAATCGAATAGGCGATAATCAATATACAAATCCATATGTGACAGGAAATAGACAGTCTATCCCATCTGATGAGAAAGCCCCAGCCTTTTTACTTAATTATGATGAAGAAGGCGTAATATGGGACAGAGGTGACAATTCAGACAAAGATAAAACTGAAGATACTTCCAAGGAAAAGACAGGCAATAAAACTAAGAATCAGGCAAGGGATACATACGAATCTTCGGTTGATATAAGTAACAAAACCACTTCTAGTGAGGCACCTTCAGCCAGTGTTACAAGCTCGCTCATCGAGTCCTTTAGTCGTATTTTCTTAGGAGTGAGGGACGCCTTAAAAAAGGCATTTGATTTTATATGGTACGGCGATGAGGAGAAGGTGCAGGATGAGGATACGCCTGCAACTAAGAATGAGACTCGGGAAAATGCTGATGAGAAGATAAATGAGAATAGCAGCCATATTAGTGCGAATAAGACGCAGACTGCTAAAAATGAAATATATAAAACAGAATTCGATCGTAGGCTAGAGAGAGCGGGGCGCGGAGTAGAGGGTGTTCCAGCAAGAAATACGGATTTACTTACGACCTATGATGGTAGAGGTAAGATTCGAAAAATATCGGCTACTGAATCGACACTAATCCTTAAAGGTGACAAGTCAATTAAGCTTTAGTAATTTGTATTTTGGACATAATATGGTATAATTTTGGTAATTCAAAAAGGGGTTCTTTTTTGGTACGGAGGGTTATAAAATGACAGAGAAGTTAGAGCAGGTAGTTGAAGTATTAAGACTTCAGGATTTTTTGTTGAGTAATCAGGTTTCAGTTGAAGTTTATGATATGAACCTGACTATAGTTTATGCTGATTGTAAGCCAGGCATTGGCAATATGCATAGAGTTGGTGATAGTAATACTGAGGATGCCGAAAGAGTTCGCAAGGTACTCGGCAGCGGAGAACCAAGTCGAGTATATGATGTTGATGGCCTTGGAAGAAGTATAGAGTGCAACTACGTGGCGGTTGTAAGTAACGGTAGCGTAGAGGGCTGTATAGTTACTAAGATAGCACAGAAGAGTAATGAAGCAGCTTATGAAAAAGCGGAAGTATTTATGGATTGTATTGATAAGATTAACAGCTCCATTGATACGATGAGTATTCATTTTGAAAATTTATTTGATAAATTACAGAATATGCAGGAGAGAGCTTCATTCATTGGCAAAGGCGTAGAAGAAACCTCAGGTATAGTATCAAAAATCAGAGCAAATGCATCGAAGTCCAAGATTCTTGCGCTTAATGCTTCTATTGAAGCGGCCAGAAGTGGTGAGGCTGGACGAGGATTTACTGTAGTAGCCAAAGAAATGGGCGAGATGGCAACAGCGAGTGGTACATCAGCAAGCGAAATTAATGATTCGCTCAAGTCAATCTTTGGATATCTTGATGAAGTAATCAAAGCCATTGGAGATGCCAACGGGCTTGCAGAGAAACAGACAGTTTCGATTAGAGAAATAGAAGAGTGCCTTCAGGGTGCACTTCAAGCAGCCGAGGAGCTTGGAGAAGCGCTTCAGGCATAGATAGGTGGAGGAAAACCATGCGTATAGGTATGGGATATGATGTTCACAGACTTACTGAGAACAGAGATTTAATATTAGGTGGAGTGAATATTCCTTATGAAAAGGGATTGCTTGGCCATTCGGACGCGGATGTACTTATTCATGCTATTATGGACGCCCTTTTAGGAGCGGCAGCCCTTGGGGATATTGGATATCATTTTCCAGATACTGACCCAGCGTACAAGGGAATATCAAGTATTAAACTTCTAGAAAAGGTGGGCGAGCTTCTTTATGACAATCTCTTTGTTGTAGAGAATATTGATGCCACGATTATAGCTCAGGCTCCTAAAATGAGACCTCATATTGATGAGATGAGAAGTAATATTTCAAAAGCTCTTGGAATAGATATTTCGCAGGTTAGTATTAAGGCTACGACAGAAGAGGGCCTTGGTTTTACAGGTGAGGGTGCCGGAATATCATCACAGGCAATATGTCTTCTTAATAGTCCTAGAGAACTGGCATCCATTGATGTTAGTAGTTCGCGTTGCGAAGGCTGTCAGGGTTGGAGTAGACAATAGTCTATGTGTCAAAAATAATAAGACCCCATATTATATGGGGTTTTTCTATGCATAATGATGTATAATATGAAAATCATGAGAGTATGATAATCGTAATGGAGGAAAAACGATGAAGATATATAATACATTAACTAGAAATGTCGAGTTAATTAAGCCTAATGAAGAGGGTAAGATAGCGATGTATACTTGTGGCCCTACAGTATACCATTTTGCTCATATTGGTAACCTTCGTAGTTATATTATGGAGGATGTACTTGAGAAGACACTTAGGTATGAGGGATATGATGTTAAGCGAGTTATGAATATTACTGATGTTGGTCATCTTTCAAGTGATGCCGATACTGGTGAGGATAAGATGCTCAAGGGTGCTAAGCGTGAGCATAAGACAGTTATGGAAATCGCCAAGTTTTATACAGACGCATTCTTTTCAGACTGTGCAAAGCTTAATATTAAGACTCCTGATGTAGTTGAACCAGCAACTAACTGTATTCCAGAGTTTATAGAGATGATTGAGAAGCTTCTAGAGAAGGGCTATGCTTACCAGGCAGGTGAGAATATTTATTTCGATACATCAAAGCTTGACAATTATTATGTATTTGGTAATCAGAATGAAGATGAGCTTATGGTCGGTGTGCGAGATGATGTTACTGAGGATACTAATAAGCGCAACAAGAACGATTTCGTTTTATGGTTTACTAAGTCTAAGTTTGAAGATCAGGCGCTTAAGTGGGATAGCCCATGGGGAGTTGGATATCCAGGTTGGCATATCGAGTGTTCATGCATTAGTATGAAACATCTTGGCGAGTATATGGATATTCACTGTGGTGGTATTGATAATATGTTCCCGCATCATACTAATGAGATAGCTCAGAGTGAGTCATATCTTGGTCATAAGTGGTGTAACTATTGGTTCCATGTTCATCATCTTAATGATGAGTCAGGTAAGATGAGCAAGTCTAAGGGCGAATTCCTTACAGTTTCGTTACTTGAGTCTAAGGGATATAATCCATTAGTTTATAGAATGTTTGCACTTCAGTCACATTATAGAAAGCCTCTTACTTTTTCATACGATGCCCTTGATCAGGTTGCAGCCACATATAAGAAGCTTGTGAACAAGATTAATGCTATTCCAGAAGAGGGAAGTGTTGACGAAGCAGTAGTTAAAGAATGGCATAACAAGTTTGCTGAAACAGTAGGCAACGATGTCAATACAGCCATGGGTATTACGCTTCTTTATGATGCGCTTAAGGCAGATGTTAATGGAGCAACAAAGAGAGCTATCATAGGTGATTATGATTATGTTCTTGGTCTTGATTTATTAAAGGCTGCTTCAAGTACAGGCGACGAAGCTAGCTCAGAAGATCCAGAACTTGTAGCTTACGTAGAAAGCAAGATAGCAGAGCGTAAAGAAGCTAAGAAGGCAAAGGATTTTGCAAAGGCGGACAGTATCAGAGCAGAGCTTCTTGAGAAAGGTATTGTCATAGAGGATACAAGAGAAGGCGTTAAGTGGAAAAGAGCATAATGCAGGATATCGATATTACTTTTTTAGATAAAATTAAATCAGAACTAGAAACTGGGGAACAGGATATTAGATCCTATTCCCCTTTAGTCTTTGCTTATATAGGTGATTGTATATATGAATTGGTTATCAGGTGTAAGCTTGTACTAGAAGCCAATGAGCAGGTTCAGAAGCTGCATAAGAAGGCAACTTCACTTGTTAAAGCAGAGGCTCAGGCCAGAATAGTAATGTCTATTATGGAAGAACTAACTGATGAAGAGGTTGCAGTATATAAGAGAGCTCGTAATGCAAAGCCGCATACTACACCTAAAAATGGTAAGCTTGGTGATTATCACAAAGCCACAGGCTTTGAAGCAGTGATGGGATATTTGTATCTAACAAATCAGGAAGATAGAATATTATATCTTATAAAAATGGGCCTTGGTAATATATTGACAGAAAAAGAGGATGCATGACAGGGCATTAAATATTATATCTATATATAGAAATGGAGAATGATATGGGATATTCAGAATCTCAGATAGAAGGAAGAAATGTAATACTTGAGGCTTTTAGAAGTGGCAAGACCATTGATAAGCTGTATGTACTTGATGGATGCCAGGATGGCCCAGTATCAACTATTAAAAGAGAAGCTAAGAAGCAGGATACTCTGATTAAATATGTTACAAAGCAGCGACTGGATCAGATGTCAGAAACAGGCATGCATCAGGGTGTAATAGCTATTACGGCAGCCTTTGAATATGCAGAAGTTGATGAGATGCTTGAGCTAGCAAGAAGCAAGGGTGAGAAGCCATTCATATTTGTTCTTGATGGAATTGAGGACCCTCACAATCTCGGTGCCATCATTCGTACAGCGCACCAGGCAGGAGCTCATGGAGTTATCATTCCTAAAAATCGAGCAGTTGGTCTTACGGCAACAGTTGCAAGAACTTCAGCTGGAGCCCTTGAACATACACTTGTGGCTAAAGTTACTAATATTGGTGCAACAATCGAAGACCTTAAGAAAGAAGGAATGTGGTTTGTCTGTGCTGATATGGATGGCGATGTTATGTACAATGTTGACCTTAAGGGCTCGATAGGATTAGTTATTGGCTCAGAAGGAGAAGGCGTAAGCCGACTAGTGAAAGAGAAATGTGATTTTAAGGCGTCTATTCCAATGAAGGGAAAAATAGATTCTCTTAATGCTTCAGTGGCAGCAGGAATATTAGCTTACGAAATAGTTAGACAGAATATGTAAAATTTCAGTGCGGATTATCAGGCAATAATTATTCAAGGATTATTTCATGCAGGATTACGAGAAATATACGGATGAAGAGCTTATAGTTCGAATCCGTGATGGTGAAAACGAAATATCTGATTATATAATAACCAAGTATAAGAACCTTGTTCGTGGCAAGGTGAAGAGCATGTATCTTCTTGGAGGAGATATGGAAGACCTTATTCAGGAAGGAATGATAGGCTTATACAAAGCCATCAGGGATTATGACGCTGGGCGTGATGCCAGTTTTTTTACCTTTGCAGATATATGTGTATCAAGACAGGTGTTTTCAGCCATTGAAAAAGATTCTAGAAAAAAGCATGGCCCTCTTAATAGCAGTATATCGCTGGATGTGAAGACAGGTGATGGCGAATCAGGAGAGTCAGTATTAGCAAGTGTTATCAGTTCAGTTACAGATAGAAATCCAGAAGAAATAATACTTAGTAATGAGCTGGTAGAGCGAGTATATGATTTTATTCGTAATCAGCTTACCAATGTGGAAAGACAGGTTATAGAATTGTATATAACAGGTCTTAAGATTTCAGAGATTGCCAAGGTGCTATCAAGAGATGAAAAATCCACAGATAATGCATTGTGGAGAGCAAAGAACAAAATAAAAAATGAATTTCTTGAATAATGGGAATGAATTTCATGTCACAGGCAAAAAGTGACACCGGCGTCAAAATTTGACAATTTGTGTATATTCTCATATTATTACTCAATATATAGAGTTTTCTATATAAATATATTTATAGTAATTTAATTAAAACAAGGAGACAATCGTGGACCCCGCGAATATTATTCAATTAGTAGTATTAATCTTATTGATATTATTATCATCATTCTTTTCATCAGCCGAGACGGCATTTTCAACTGTTAATAGAATACGTATAGAGACACTGGCCGAAGAAGGTAAAAAATCAGCAAAGCTTGCCCTCAAGGTAATCGATAACTATAACAAAATGCTTAGTACAATTCTTATCGGTAATAACATTGTTAATTTGGCAGCATCTGCAATCGCGACCGTGTTTGCTACTGATATTTTCGGTAGTTGGGCAATAGGTATCGCAACAGGTGTGCTTACTGTGGTAGTGCTTCTTTTTGGTGAAATAGTACCTAAAACGTTGGCGAAGCTTAGAAATGATAAGCTGGTGCTTGTTTATGCACCGTTAATTAATGGACTTTGTGTGATTTTATCTCCGATAGTATTTATCATTGATATATTATCCAGTGGTATATTAAAGATACTGCGTGTTGATCCTAATATGAAGGTGGTAGGAATAACAGAGAGCGAGTTTCTTTCCTATGTTGACGCTGGTCATGAGGAAGGCGTGATTGAAGAAGAAGAGAAGGAGATGATACATAACCTTTTCGATTTTTCGGATCAGTGTGCCAAGGATGTTATGATTCCGAGACCTGATATTATTGAGGTCAATGTTGACGAATCATATGAAGAAATTAAGCGAGTTTTCAAGGAGAGTATGTATACACGTCTGCCTGTTTTTGAGGAAACTCCTGATAAGATAATAGGTATCATAAATGTAAAGGATTTTCTATTTGTTGATAATCCGGAAACATTCACTGTTCGAGATATAATGCGTGAAGCGTATTATACATATGAATTTAAGAAGACAGCCGATCTTCTTAATGAAATGAGAGAGAAAACTGTTACTCTTACGATTGTACTTAATGAGTATGGTACTGCAGAGGGTATGATTACTCTTGAAGATCTTCTTGAGGAGATAGTTGGTGATATCAAGGATGAATATGATGCTGACGAGCGTGAGGCAATTAAAGAAGTTGGCGAGCGTGAGTTCCAGATTGAAGGAAGTATGAACCTCGATGATATTAACGACAAACTGGATATTTCGCTTGAAAGTGAAAACTATGATTCACTTGGCGGACTTATTATAGAGAACCTTGATGATACACTGCCAGAAGAGGGCCAGGAGGTCACTCTTGAAGATGGAACCAAGCTGGTAGTTGAGTCATTTACCGAAAATAGAATTAATACTGTTAGACTAATCCTCCCAGAACCTGTATTAGAGGAAGAGGAAAGTGAACAGGTAGAAGAATAAATTTACGGAGAAGTATAATGGGAAATACATTTTATTTTGAATGGGAAGTAGCTCTTATGCAGGCGGTTCAAAGTATAGCGCCTGAGATTTTATCGATAGTAGCATCAATACTTACAATGTGCGGTGAGCAGTATGTGCTTGTAGTAGTTATGGGTTTTTTATACTGGAGCTACAATAAAGAGTATGGTAGATATCTTGGTGTCAATATTCTTGTGGGTACAGTATGGAATCCTCTTATCAAAAATATCTTCTGCAGAAGAAGACCATACTTTGATCATGAGAGTATTAAATGTTTTAAGCCAGCTGAAGCCGATGCAGATCTTTACGATATTGCAGCTCAAGGATTTTCATTCCCTAGTGGACATTCCATGAATTCAGCAATCATTTATGGTTCGCTTCCAGCATATAAGGATATGGCTAAGAAACATAAATGGCTTGTAGTATTAGGCATTGTTATGCCACTTCTTATTGGTTTATCACGAGTATATTTGGGCGTTCATTATCCAACAGATGTGTTAGTTGGATGGGTTGTTGGTGCTGCGCTTATATTCCTGGTTTCTTTCTTACAAAAGGTTATTAAGCAGTCATGGATTTTATATGTTCTTCTTTCATTAACAGGTGTGCCAGGACTTTTCTATTGTACAAGCGACGATTACTTTACTTGCTTCGGACTTATGATAGGTGCATTTCTTGGATTTTGGATTGAGGAGAAATTCATTCATTTTGAAAATACTAAGTCTGTTCCTCGTATGATTCTTAGAGTTGTCGGAGGTGGACTGGTTTATCTTGTAATTAATCAGGGATTAAAAATACCATTTACAGATGAATTCCTTCACAGCGGAACGCAGGCAGCACATATAGTTCGTATGGTCAGATACTTCTGTGTAGGAGTTGGTATGGTTGGTTTATATCCTATGGTATTCAAGTACACAGCTAAGATTGGAACAAAAAAAGAAAAGTAGAACGATATATATAAATATAGTAAAATAATATAGTATGCAGACCGATGTTTGGTCGTGAAAGGTTTGGAATTATAACAATGGGTAAATATTTCGGAACAGATGGTTTTAGAGGTGAGGCTGGAGTAGTACTTACTGCTGAGCATGCATTTAAGATTGGTAGATTTCTTGGATGGTATTATGGCAAGGAGAAGAAGGCTAGAATAGTTATTGGTAAGGATACAAGACGTTCATCTTATATGTTAGAGAGTGCACTTGTTGCAGGTATTACTTCATCAGGTGCAGATGCATATCTTCTTCATGTAACTACAACACCATCAGTTTCTTTTATAACTAGATCAGAGCTTTTTGATTGTGGTGTTATGATTTCAGCTAGTCACAACCCATTCCATGACAATGGTATCAAACTTATGAATGGTGATGGAGAGAAGATGGATGATGAGCTTCAAAACCAGATCGAGAAGTATATTGATGGTGAGTTTACGGGAGTAGAGTTTGTTAATGGCGATAGAATAGGCTGCCGAATTGATTATTATGATGGCAGAGAAAAATATATTGGATATCTTATGAGCCTTGCAGAGGTTCCATTTAATGGTAGAAATATTGCACTTGACTGTTCAAATGGTTCAGCATGGATGATAGGACCAGAGGTGTTTAAATCACTTGGAGCTAATATTAATGTTATTAGCAATCAACCAGATGGTGTGAATATTAATACTAATTGTGGCTCTACACATATTGAGCAGTTACAGGAGTATGTTAAGTCTAATAATCTCGAGTGCGGTTTTGCATTTGATGGTGATGCCGATAGATGTCTTGCCGTTGATGACAAGGGTAATGTTGTTAACGGTGATGTTATTATGTACATCTGTGGTAAGTGGTTAAAGAGC
This sequence comes from Lachnospiraceae bacterium, assembly GCA_045600085.1. Lineage (GTDB taxonomy): Bacteria > Bacillota > Clostridia > Lachnospirales > Lachnospiraceae > NK4A136. The sequence continues at coordinate 7,952 of JAZRXF010000096.1, read as the reverse complement.
AAAAATAAGCTTACTAATAATACTGTTGTTACTACAGTAATGAGTAATTTTGGCCTTTATAAGGCTTTTGATAGAGAAGGCATTGACTATGAGAAGACTGCTGTAGGCGATAAGTGTGTATATGAAAATATGCGTGCCAATGGTCATGTGCTTGGAGGCGAGCAGTCAGGTCATGTTATCTTCAAGGAATTTGCACGTACAGGTGATGGCGTACTCACTGCTATTATGCTTCTTAGTGTTATGGTTGATACTGGCAAAAAACTTTCTGATCTTGCATCAGAGGTTACTATGTATCCACAGGTCCTTAAGAATGTTATAGTAGATGATAAGGATGCAACGCTTGAAGATGATGCAGTTAAGAAGGCTGTAGAAGACGCTTCATCAGCCCTTGGCGATAATGGTAGAGTGCTTCTTCGTAAGAGTGGTACAGAGCCTTTGCTTCGAGTTATGGCTGAGGCTGGAACAGATGAAGAGTGTGAGAAGCATGTAGATGCGATTATTGAAGCAATGAACGCTTCTAAACATCTTATTAAGATTAAATAAAAGTATAAAAAGAATATAAAAGGAAATAAAAATCGTTATGTCAGCATTACAGTTAAAGGTAACAGAATTATACGAAGAGGGACATACTCTTGCGTGGCCTTATTTGGCTAAGGTTACATATCCATGGGAGATATTAGCAAGCATCAAGGATATTATTCTAGAAATAGGAAAGAATCTTGATCCTGAGATTTATGACAATCCAGCAGATGGTATCTGGGTTGCTAAGTCAGCAAAGGTATTTCCAACTGCTTATCTTGGCTCACCATGTATTATTGGCGAGAATACAGAGGTAAGACATGGTGCATTCATCCGCGGTAATGCTCTTGTTGGAAATGGTTGCGTAGTAGGTAATTCTGTTGAACTTAAGAATGTAATAATATCTGATAATGTTCAGGTGCCACATTATAATTATGTTGGAGATTCAGTGCTTGGATTTAAGTCGCATATGGGTGCGGGATCTATTACTTCTAATGTTAAGAGTGATAAGACACTTGTTATCGTTAAAGCAGGTGAGGAGAAAATAGAAACAGGCCTAAAGAAATTTGGTGCTATGCTTGGTGATTACGTTGAGGTTGGCTGTAATAGTGTTCTTAATCCTGGAACAGTTATTGGTAGTCATAGCAATGTATATCCTACATCATCAGTTAGAGGTGTAGTACCTGCCAATTCTATTTTTAAGAGTGGCAAAGGAACAGAGATAGTTAGCAAGGCGTAGTAGCCAGGTTCTAGGGAACTTAAGCTACTTAGTGGAAAGGGAATAATATGTGTGGAATAGTAGGTTATGTTGGTAATAGCCAGGCAGCTCCAATCCTATTAGAGGGATTGTCAAAGCTGGAATATAGAGGATATGATTCTGCAGGACTTGCAGTTCGTGATGGCGAAAAACTTGCTGAGGTTGTAAAGGCAGCAGGTAAGTTAAAGGTATTGTATGAGAAGATCGATGGTGGTAATGCACTTGCAGGTAACTGTGGTATAGGCCATACACGTTGGGCTACTCATGGTATACCTTCACTTACTAATGCACATCCTCATGTTAGTGGTAACTGTACTGGTTCGGGATCTGGTCAGGTTGAGAGCGCGGTTGTTGGCGTTCACAACGGAATTATTGAGAACTTTGCTGAGCTTAAAGAAAAGCTTCTTAAGCATGGTTATCATTTTTATAGTGATACTGATACAGAAGTAGCTGTAAAACTTGTTGATTATTATTACAAGAAATACAAGATTGGACCTGTTGATGCCATCGCCAAGGCTATGGTTCGTATTCGTGGATCATATGCTTTAGAGCTTATGTTCACAGATTATCCAAATGAGATATGGGTAGCTCGTAAGGAATCTCCAATGATTATTGGTATTGCTGATGGTAGTTCATATATTGCTTCCGATGTTCCAGCTATCTTAAAGTATACTCGTTCAGTATATTACATTGATAATATGGAATTTGCCAAGGTAACAGCAGGTGGTGTTGATTTCTACGACCTTAATGGTGATGTTATAGAAAAAGAGCCTGTAGAGATTACATGGGATGCCGAAGCAGCTGAAAAGGGCGGCTTTGAGCACTTTATGATGAAGGAAATTAATGAGCAGCCTAAGGCAATTGAGGATACACTTAATAGTGTTCTTGTTGATGGCAAGATTGATTTAAGCTCTGTTGGGCTTAGTGAAGCTGATATCAAAGATATAGATCAAATATATATCGTAGCATGTGGTTCTGCTTGGCATGTTGGTATGGCGTGTCAGTATGTATTTGAGGATATAGCCAAGATTCCTGTTAGAGTAGAGCTTGCATCGGAGTTTAGATATCGTAATATGCTTCTTAGTCCTAAGGGACTGGTAGTAGCCATTAGTCAGTCAGGTGAGACAGCGGATACGAAGGCGGCAGTATCGCTTGCTAAGGAGCAGGGACTTAAGTCACTTGCGATTGTTAATGTTGTAGGAAGTACAATAGCTAGAGAGGCTGATAACGCGTTCTATACAGTTGCAGGACCTGAGATTTCAGTTGCAACTACTAAGGCATATAGCGCACAGCTTATTGCAGGTTATTGCCTTGCTATTCAGTTTGCTTATGTACGTGGAAACATTGATAAAGAAAAATATGATTACTATATTGCTGAGATGAGAAGTCTTCCAGACAAGATAGTAAGAATAATAGAAGATAAAGAGCGAATCCAGTGGTTTGCTTCAAAGTATGCCAATGCCAAGGACGTATTCTTTGTTGGTCGTGGCATTGATTATGCAGTATGTCTTGAAGGCTCTCTTAAATTAAAGGAGATTTCTTATATTCATTCAGAGGCATATGCGGCAGGAGAGCTTAAGCATGGTACAATTTCACTTATAGAGCAGGATACTTTGGTTATTGGTACTCTTACTCAAAGTGATTTATATGAGAAGACAATGAGCAATATGCTCGAGTGTAAGGCAAGAGGCGCATTCCTTGTTGGTGTGGCTCCATATGGTAAGTATGAGGTTGAGGATAAGGTGAACTTTACGGTATATGTACCAAAGGTTGATGAGCATTTTGCAGCAAGCCTTGCAGTAGTACCTCTTCAGTTACTTGGTTATTATGTAAGTGTTGCAAAGGGTCTTGATGTAGATAAACCAAGAAATCTTGCCAAGAGTGTTACAGTAGAGTAATAATATATAGAGACGTTATTGTTAAAGCATATGGGGGTTAAATAAATGAATAACGAAAATATTAATACTGAGTCAAATAGCCAGGAAGAGCATCCGGAGTGGATGACAAGCTTAATAGGGAAGTTATCATTTTGTCCGGAATGTCAGCAGGAGACACTTCTTAGCGATGGTATAAAAACTATTTGCACTAATTGTGGATATCATAAATAATTTGTATTCTTGTATTTTGGCAGTTGACAGAATATAGATATTGGAATAATATTCAATAATAAAACGTTGATGGAGACAGTAGTCGTCACTAATGCATTTAAGCTAACGCGGAGAGAGTAGGTATCGTGGCTGTGAGTACCTATAGATGTGGGTGATGGTGAACACCACTCCGGAGTGGGCCTTAATCGGTACCCGGTGATTCCGTTATAATCATTAAATGAGGTAACCCACGCTATAATAATTTGTATTATAGTCAGTTATGAATTAGGGTGGAAACACGGTGAATAATCGTCCCTTGTACTATTTTTATAGTGCAAGGGATTTTATTTTTTATAGCGAGGAAGAAAAACAAGCGACTCCGAAGGAGGCATTGACGAAGCTTGAAGAGCGAGGATGACAATTGACAGTGGTCAATTGTATGTGCCGAGCGTATACGAAATAGATTTAGAAGCATCGAAGATGCGAGATTGCGAAGCAATCAGAATCTATGAGTGTTATGAAAGAAAACATTTATATTAATATACAAGAAAGGAAGATGTGATTATGAAGATTACATTAAAAGATGGATCATGCAAAGAGTATGCAGAAGCAAAAAGTGTATATGACATTGCTCTTGATATCAGCGAAGGCTTAGCAAGAGCAGCATGTGCAGGTGAGGTTAATGGCGAGGTTGTAGACCTTCGAACAGTGGTTGATACAGACTGCACTCTTAATATATTAACAGGTAATGATGCAGAGGGTCTTAGAGTAGTTAGACACACATGTTCGCATGTACTTGCTGAGGCGGTTAAGAGACTTTATCCAGAAGCAAAGCTTGCAATCGGACCAGCAATCGATGAAGGATTCTACTATGACTTTGATGTAGAGCATCCATTCTCTAGAGAAGAGCTTGACAAGATTGAGGCAGAGATGAAGAAGATTATCAAGGAAGGCAACAGACTTGAAAAGTTTGAGCTTCCTAGAAGCGAAGCTATCAAGTTTATGGAAAATAAGGCTGAGCCATACAAGGTTGAGCTTATTCAGGATCTTCCAGAAGATGCTGTTATCAGTTTCTACAGCCAGGGTGAGGGATTTACAGATCTTTGTGCCGGACCTCATCTTATGAATACAAAGGGAATCAAGGCATTTAAGCTTACAAGCTCATCAATGGCATATTGGAGAGGTGATTCTAACAAGGCTAGACTTCAGAGAATCTATGGTAGTGCATTTATTAACAAAGACGACCTTGCAGCATATCTTGCACACCTTGAGGATATCAAGATGAGAGACCACAATAAGCTTGGCCGTGAGATGAAGTTATTCCTTACAGCTGATGTTATCGGTCAGGGACTTCCACTCTTTACTCCTAAGGGAACAAAGATGATTATGAAGCTTCAGAGATGGATTGAGGACCTTGAGGATAATGAGTGGGGATATGTTCGTACAAGAACACCACTTATGGCAAAGTCAGACCTTTACAAGATTTCAGGTCACTGGGATCACTATATGGATGGTATGTTTATCCTTAATAAGGATGATGAAGAGGGCAAGGAAATCATGGCGCTTCGTCCTATGACATGTCCATTCCAGTATTATGTATATATGAATGAGCAGAAGTCATATCGTGATCTTCCATACAGAATGAGCGAGACATCGACACTTTTTAGAAATGAAGATTCAGGTGAGATGCATGGACTTACAAGAGTACGTCAGTTCACAATTACAGAAGCTCATATCGTTCTTACACCTGAGCAGGCTGAGGAAGAGCTTACAAGATGTGTAGATCTTGCTCACCATGTTATGAAGACACTTGGTATTGATGGAGATGTATCATATAGACTTTCTAAGTGGGATCCTAATAACAAAGCTAAGTACGAAGGTGACGATGAGTATTGGAACTCTACACAGCAGTACTTACGTGATGTAATGAACAAGAATGGAATCAATTTCACAGAGGAAGACGGCGAAGCAGCATTCTACGGACCAAAGATTGATATCCAGGCTAAGAATGTATATGGCAAAGAAGATACTATGGTTACTATCCAGCTTGACTGTTCAGCTGCAGCTAAGTTTGGTATGTACTATATTGATGAGCAGGGTAACAAGGCAACACCTTGGATTATTCATAGAACATCAATGGGATGTTATGAAAGAACACTTGCATGGCTGATCGAGCACTATGCTGGCAAGTTCCCAACATGGCTTTGCCCAGAGCAGGTAAGAGTGCTTCCTATCTCAGAGAAGTATGCTGATTATGCGGCTAAGGTTTGTGGCGAACTCAAGAAGAACGGCGTGGATGCCTCGGTTGATAACAGATCAGAGAAGATTGGTTACAAGATTAGAGAGGCAAGACTTGATAAGCTTCCTTACTGGGTAGTAGTAGGTGAGAAGGAAGAGGCTGATGGCAATGTTGCAGTATCTTCAAGATATGCTGGCAACGAAGGTGTAAAGAGCCTTGGTGATTTCGTGGCTCAGATTACAGAGGAAATCAGAACAAAAGCTATCCGAAAAGTGGAAGTTGTTGAAGATGCAACAAAATAAAAGAGCTTAAATTATATATATTGTACAAATATTACAAGGGCACCCCTGATAACTATTGTTGCAGAGGTGCCCTTGTGATATTCTTAAAGAGGTGCTTACACTGGATATTATGCTTATATTGCTCGGGGGCTTATGAGATTAAGGCATTTTATTCGCAAATTATTTTAATAATTAAGGAAGGTAACAAAATGGGAAATTATTTTCAGCCAGAAATTGAGACAATGGCGAGAGACGAGATTGAAGCTATCCAGGAGAAGGGGCTTATTGATGTGGTAAAAAGAGTATATGAGAATGTACCTTTTTACAGAGAAAAAATGGAAAAACTTGGAGTAACTCCAGATGATATTAAAACAAAGGATGATATAGTAAAGCTTCCATTCCTTACAAAGGATGATCTTAGAGATGCTTATCCATATGGATTACTTGCCAGACCACTTAAAGACTGCGTTAGAATTCAGTCTACATCAGGTACAACAGGTAAGAGAGTTGTTGATTTCTATACTCAGAAGGATCTTGATAACTGGGGCAATGGTTGTGCGAGAGCAATTGTAGCAGCAGGTGGTACTAATGAGGACGTTGTTCATGTAGCATATGGCTATGGTCTTTTTACAGGTGGTCCTGGTCTTAATGATGGATCACATAAGGTAGGCTGTCTTACACTTCCTATGTCATCAGGCAATACAGATAGACAGCTTATGTTTATGACAGATCTTGGTGCAACTATTCTTTGTTGTACACCATCTTATGCAGCATATCTCGCTGAAACCATCGAAGAGAGAGGTCTTAAAGATAAGATTAAACTGAAGGCTGGTATTTTTGGTGCAGAAGCATGGTCAGAGGATATGAGACATGAATTAGAGAATAAGCTTGGAATAAAGGCTTATGATATTTATGGACTCACAGAAATAGAGGGACCTGGTGTATCATTTGAGTGTGAGATGCAGGATGGTATGCATATTTGTGAAGATTTATTCCTTCCAGAAATAGTTGATCCAGAGACATTAGAGCCAGTTCCAGATGGACAGATTGGTGAGCTTGTATTTACTTCATTTGCTAAGGAAGCTTTTCCACTTATCCGTTATCGTACAAAGGATATAACATACATAACAAAAGAAAAGTGTAAGTGTGGTCGTACACATGCAAGAATCCATAGATTGATGGGTCGTTCCGACGATATGCTTATCATCAAGGGTGTCAATGTATATCCTTCACAGATTGAAGAGGTACTTGCTAAGATGGGTATGCCAGCTAACAACTATCAGTTAGTTGTTGATAGAGTAAATCATAGTGATACTCTTGAAGTAAATGTTGAGCGTCCAGTTGATATGGCTAGTGATCCAGGAACTGTAGCAAGTAAAGAGAAGGCTATTGTAGCTGGTCTTAAGAGTATGCTTGGTATATATGCTAAGGTTAATGTAGTAGAGCCTAAGTCAATTGTGAGATCTGAAGGTAAGGCTGTCAGAGTTATTGATAACAGAAAGATATAATATTCACTATTGTAGTAGAAGATGATATAATATCCTGGATTCGTCAATTAGAAGCGTCGAGTCCAGGATAATTTTTATTGCAATTATGCTGATGTTATTAAATTACAATAAAGTGTAAATATATATTGACATATGGGATGACAAATGATAATATATCAAAGGAATTCAAGCAGAGCTAGTCTCTCACCCTGCGACCTTGCAAAAGAGTTTCAGGTGTCTTAATCCTTTATAAAAGCATTTTGTTTTTATATTAATATGATAAAGGGATTTTGATTAAGTGATTTAGATGTTCTGCTTGGCAGAACATTTTTTTTGCTTTTTGAGGTATTACGGAGGTACAAAACAATTAGCGACTTACTTATTAATGAACAGATTAGAGAAAAAGAGGTACGAGTAATCGGTGTTGATGGAGAACAGCTTGGTGTTATGCCAACTTCAGAAGCTTTCAAATTAGCTGATGAGGCAGAGGTTGATCTTGTAATGATAGCTCCTACAGCAAAGCCTCCAGTTTGTAGAATAGTAGATTATGGCAAGTATCGTTACGAGCAGATGCGTAAGGAG
>JAZRXF010000095.1:0-5555 GCA_045600085.1 Lachnospiraceae bacterium | reverse complement strand
TTTGTGTTTGGAGCTATAGTTTTTTGTATAGGTTTTTTATTGGGATTTCCAATAGCGCACTATACTTCTTATCTCATAAATAATAGTGAAGACTGTGAGAAAAAAATTCTATTTGAATTTGTTTCATTTAGAAGCATATTGATAGGTTCGATAAGTGGTCTTTTATGGTGGGCGGTATACTATTTTATGGGTATATCTATCCTGACAATTGTGTATATGATTGCTTCGAGTCTTTTGCTAGCAATATCAGTTGTGGATTTTGCAGTGAATGAAATACCACCACAGTTTAATGTGGGCCTAGCCGTACTCGGTGTTGTATGTCTATTAATGGATATAAACCATTGGTACAAATATTTGATTGGTGCAATTGCAGTTAGCGGTATATTTTTAATAATGGCACTTGCAACGAAAGGTCAAGGAATGGGTGGCGGCGATGTAAAACTTATGGCAGCAACGGGATTTATGCTTGGATGGCAGAAGATTCTATTTGTCATGGTGATAGGCTCAATTCTAGGTATTATTATTCATGGTGCTATGATGATATTACTTAAGAAAAAACATATGCTTGCTTTTGGACCATATCTATCAATGGGCGTGTATATTATGATGATATGGGGCGGAGTCATATTAGACTGGTATATAAATAATTTCTTTAATATTTATGGATAATTTTAGCCTCGGCTGATTTTATTAATATATTACAAAAAACAAAACTCACGAAAGGGGAGCAAACAGGGATGGCGAATAAAATTTTGTCTATCTATATTGGTACTGATGCAATCAGAATCGCTGAGATGCAGACAACCAATAAGGCAGTAGTTCTCTGTAATGCTGCGGAAATTAACACTCCTGATAATAGTGTTAATGATGGATATCTTGTAGATGTCACAGCTATTTCCGAAGTAATCAGATCGTCTATTTTTGGACGTGGATTTACTGCCAAGGATGTTATCTTCACTGTACAAAGCAAGAAGATAGCTAGTAAGGATATTGAGATTCCTTATATTAAGAACGAGAAGAGACTACAGGGTATCCTGCAGGCTAACTCCAATGAGTATTTCCCAATGAGTAATGCAACAGATTACTGCTTCGCATATGCAAAACTCGAGGATTATACTAATGAGGAAGGAAGAAAGACAAGAGTTTCGGCTGTTGCAGCTCCTAACGACCTCATAAGATGCTACTACGAATTAGCTAAGGAACTTAAGCTTAACGTTAAATGTATCGATTATTTCGGTAACTCTATCATCCAGCTTCTTAGTATGCAGATGACAGAAGGACGTATGGACATGGTTCTTCAGATTGAGAAGGATGCAACATATGTCAACATGATGCGTGGTAAGACACTTGTACTTCAGCGTTCTGTTCCATATGGTAAGAACGCCGTTATCAGTGCTCTTATGGATGTTAAGAAGATTTCAGAGAAGGATGCTAAGACACTTCTTTCAAATGAAACACTTCTTGATCAGCACGTTACTGCCGATGAGTATGCTGAAACAGTTCAGTATCTTGTTAGTGGTATCGGTCGAGTTGTAGAATATCATAGATCTAAGAATGCTGGAGATGCACTTCAGGGTATTAGAATCTTCGGTGAAGGTTCAGCCATTGCTGGTATCGAGAAGATTCTTGAGCGTGAGCTTGGTGCACCAGTTCAGCACTTTGAAACTCTTTCAGGTGTTCAGATTAAGGGTCAGGCAGCACTTACTGCCGAGGAAGTACTTCGTTACCTTCCTAACATTGGTGCTGTTATTCAGCCAATGCAGCTCAAGCTTGATCTTGGAAGAAAAGAGAGCTCAATTAGTTCTGATTCAACTTTTAAGTTCTTAGTCGGTGTCCTTTGCGTAGCAACAGTAGCTATGGCAGGATGGTCAGGATATACATACAAAGAATTTAAAGACAGAGAAAAGCAGAAGGCAGACCTTGAGGCTAAGATAGAAGCTATTAAAGATATTGAGGAAATTGCTAAAGCTTACGAAGAGGCTATGCTTCAGTATCAGATAGTTGATGCATTTGATAAGAGCACTTATTCAGACAATGAATATATTCTTGATTTGTTCACAGATATGGAAGCTCTTATGCCAGAGGAAGCTTATCTACGAGAGTTCCAGGCGGTGGATGGTCAGGTTGAGATGATTATTGTTGATTCATGGGATATTACGACCAAGAACACATTGGCTGATGCAATTAATCAACTTTCTACAAGGGAGTATGTATATGATTTTATGGCTGATGCTTATGCTGAAGAATATGTCACACTGTTCTTATCCAAATATGATGAAGAAACCGGGGAGCCTGTATATGTATTAGCAGATAATGAGGAACCACCAGTGACTGAATTAGACAGATATGAACACTATGAGCCAGGTATGGAGTTCGAAGATGATTTTGAAGAAAAGTTTGGTGGTTGTGTTCTTCAAACATATGTGAAGTCAAGCTATAAGGTTTCATTCCATCTTGGAAGTCCTAAGTCGGATGAAGAAGTGACAGAAGATGAGCAGGGCGATGTATTGACAATCGATGATGCTATATCAGAAGAGGAGGTGGAAGAGTAATGAGTAATAGAGATAAGTTCTTATTAGTTATTATTGGTATCGCAGGCGTAATACTTCTTCCATATTTCCTTTATATCAAGGATACAAGAGATAGGATTACTAATCTTGATAATGAAATCGTAGCATTAGATGCTAGATACCAGGAACTTCTCGAATATGAGCGTAATAGAGAAATGTATCTTGCTGGTATAGAAGAATATAACCAGATGAGAGACGATATTATAGCTAAGTATCCCGCTGATATACAGCAGGCTAGTTATGTAATGTACTTACTAAATATGGAATATTCTGAGTACATAGAAAGTAACAATCAAGAAGATTACGAGAAGTATGATGATGTGGAATACGTTCAAACTGTTGAGCCAGCAATAAGGGTAAGTCAGATTGAGTTCACAGGTAATGAATTAACACCAATTAGTAGTCAGCTTCTTGTAACAGAAGAGGGTGAAAGTCCAACAGGTAGCGAGCTTGTAGAGACTGAATATGTTGCTGTTGCCAATTCTTCAAAGCTTAATTTTACATGTTATGATCAAATCTATGTAAATCATTTACTTGGATATATCCGTGATGATGAAGATTATCCAATGATTTATAAAGAGATTACATTTAAATTTGATGAAGAAACAGGTAGAGTTGAAGGAGATATGACGCTTGCTCAGTATGCAGTTACTGGTGGCGAAGATAGAGACTTTACACCTATTCCAGTATCTCCAAAGGTTACTGATGATATTCGTGGCAATGATACATTTGGTATTTTTGGTCCATGGTCTAATGTTCTTAGAATGATTCAGCGAATTGAGATGGAAGCTGAAGAAAATGGTGGTAATGCCGCAGACTAATAATAGTTAGTGAATGATTTAATATTTATTATGTAGATTGTCTGGTTGGCAATCTACATAATAAAAACTGTATGAAGATGATTGAGGATTATATGATGGATAAAAGGGGTAAAACTAAAGAGAGTATCATATTAAATAATAAGGGTCTTTCCTTTGTGGAACTCATAATAGCAGTAGTACTTCTCGTTGTTGTACTTGGGCCAGTTATGAACACAATAATAGCTTCTTCTAGAGTAAATATGAATTCTAGAAAAGTTATGTGCGCTACAGATGCCGGTCAAGCTGTTATCGAGAGTATGAGTGGTAAGAGCTATAGAGGTCTTTTATCGTCATATAAAGGTGTCGCACTTAATGGTGGAAATGAACTTGCCAGATTTTTGGATGCTTCTGGCAATGATATATATAATAATAATGTAATAAGTTATTACAAAAACACGAGAACATTTGGTGTATCTTGTTCAGGAACAAGTTTAAATTCTCTAAATTTTAATGGTACACCTGTGGGTACATCTGATCTTGCTATGGGATTAAATGATACCACATCTTATAGCATTTTGAATGCATGGGGCACTTCTTTAAGAGCAGAACCGCATTATGCATCGGGCGGTAAATATCTTATTTTATGGGCTGATTGTAATAATACTAAGAATATTAATGGAGAATTAACTGACCTAGCAAATGCAAGATGTTTATTTTTTGCATATAGTGATGTTGAATGGAACGGATATCATTTTGATATATTAGGATATGTAATTCCAGCCACAACAAAGGCTGAAGCGGAATTTTATCCATGTAGTATCAGAGTGGCTGTATATGATCATGATACTGCCGCTAATGGAACTAGTCAGTTTATGGATACAGATACCCCTCTACTAGTTTTGGATAGTGGTATTCGTTATAAATGATATGGAAGGGAGTGTTATGGCGATGAAAAATAACAAGGGTATGGCTTTTGTAACAGTTGTAATAGCGATATTATTTATAGGTCTGTTAGCTACTTCTTTAGCATTCATGTCATATAATAATTATCAGACAAAAGCTACAAGATGGTCATCAGAAAATAATTTTTATTATGATGAGCTGGCAATTAATGAGTTAACTTCTGTTATGAGACAAAATGCATTGGAGGCAGGTAATACAGAGTATTTGTTGGACCCAACAACAAAAGATAGACTCACTTGTTTTCTAGTTCATCTTGGAGATATTACAGGAACAGGTGACACTGGCGACTATAAATCTTCATATACAGGTACATGGGATCCTGCAAAAATGCAAGCATTAGTACCAGTTTCAAATAATTCCAATATAGAGGTTAAGATATCCGGAGCAGCACGAGGACCAATGACTTATATAAGAAATAAGAAGGATATTACCTACAAAAATGTACAGTTTACAGTAACTGATAAGAGTACAAATTATACAACAACTATTGTTACAGATATCAATATTCCAGGAAAAACAGTTTCAGCCAGCATACCAGTTAACGATTTCAGTTTGATGACTGATAATACGTTTGAATGGAACAGAGGTGGTGTTGTACAGGTTTCAGGTAATTTTTTCTGTATAGATAATGCCACATCAGATACACATAATGGTACAGCCTTACGTATTTCCAATGGAACTCAAATGCATTTGGATGGTAACAAATCATTGATAGTTGGAAATGTTGTTGTTGAAGATAAATCGGTATTATATCTTAACAATGAAGTTACAATTACAGGTAAGATTACAACTAAAGGTACTGGAAGAGTACAGATAGGTGGTAATGCAGTCTATTATGCAGGAAATGATGTATTAGGAACCCAGAATGTTGTTGGTACACAGCATATAGTTCCAGAGCTTACTGGAAATGCTAATAGTGTATTTTGTGGTTCTGGATTATATGGTAAGGGACTGGCAACAGCTATCATGGATAATGTTACAATAGTAACAGGGTTTGATAAGACTAATAATACTGTAACAAACTCGGAAATTTTAACAGCTTATAATGATGCGTATCCTTCGAGCTCCAATCATGCTATTGGAAATAGATCAACTAATAAGATTGACCAAGCTTCAGCAGGTGGAACCTCTCATATATGGTTCTATGGTACCACCGGTGATGATATATCTGGAGCAACACAATATGAAAATAGTTTGATTTTTTTACCTAATAAGACTACAG
>JAZRXF010000094.1:0-74174 GCA_045600085.1 Lachnospiraceae bacterium | reverse complement strand
GATATTTTATTGGTGCGCTAAAGAATATCAAAGCACTCGATGTACTTCCATATCATACAATGGGCTTACCTAAGTATGAAAAACTTGGATTAGAGTACAAGCTTAAGGGAGTACCAGCTATGGATAAAAATGTTGTTCTTGAGAAGAAGAAGGTTATCCTTGATGGTATTAAAGCTGTACGAAGTGAGAATAGATAATTTATTATTTTTATTGTACTTATTATTTAATTGTATTAAAATATAAGTGTAAGCATTATATAAGGAGGATCTAATTATGGCATTTGTTATTTCAGATCAGTGCATTTCATGTGGAGCATGTGCAGGTGGATGTCCTGTAGGCGCTATTTCAGAAGGTAATGGAAAGTTTGAAATCAATCCAGATCAGTGCATTTCATGTGGAGCATGTGCAGGCGGATGTCCTGTAGGCGCTATCTCAGAGGAATAATTTATAAAGTAAATTTATAAGCAAAATAAAAGAACGATCAATTGAATAATTGGTCGTTCTTTTTTGCGTCTTTAGTTAATTGATAATCTAAATATCATCACTGTCATCATCATTATTATCGTCTTTTGAAAGAGCGAGGGAAAAGATGAATTCTGTTCCAACCCCTTCAGTGCTTATAACGTTGATGTTTTCACCGTGAGCTCTTATTATCTCTCGTGTGATAGATAGTCCAAGTCCTGTACCCTTTTTGTCTTTTCCTCTTGATATATCTGTCTTATAAAATCTATCAAATACCATACCAATACTTTCCTTAGGGATACCTATACCACTATCTTTGACAGATACAAACAACTTACCATGTTTTTCATTGGTTTCGATTTTAATGACTGAATTGTTATGGCTAAATTTAATGGCGTTATCAACCAGATTATATATAACCTGTTGGATACGAGTTTTATCAGCATTTACATATAGTGTTTTACCAGTTAGTGCAAGTTCGATGCCAATCATCTTACCCTTGCAGCGTCCTTCAAAGGTAGATGCTGTTTGGCGAATAACATCATTAATATTAAAGTCTTCACGTTCAAGAACCATTCCATCAATGTTTAGATTGTTGAGAGTAAGAAGATTATTTGTAAGCTTTATAAGTCTGTCTGTTTCATTGAGGACAATTCCTATATATTTTTCATGCATTTCAGGAGGAATTGTACCATCCTTCATGGCTTCTAGGTATCCTTTAATTGATGTTAGCGGTGAGCGGAAATCGTGAGATACGTTGGCAACAAGCTGTTTTTGATTATCTTCTCCCTTGGATAATTCGGAAGCCATATATGAAAGGGATGCAGCAAGATAACCTATTTCATCTTCACTTTCGACCTGTAGATTATAATGCAGGTTACCAGAAGCGAACTGCTCTGTAGCTACTGTAATCTTTCGTATAGGTCTATAAACTATCATAGTAAAGAAAATGAGAATAATGAGTGATAGTAAAAATAGAACTAATAAAAGAATGTAGGCGATATTAACAAAGCTATTAGCAATATCTGAAATATGAGAAACGTTCATATGAATAACTACATAACCGAGAATGACGTAATCAGTAGTAATAGGTGTAACAACACTTAACTGCTTTTTATCGAACTGTCCATAAAAGTTCCCTACTGTATAGTACGAGCCAGCCATTGATGCAGGATCAAAGTTTTCGATTGTTCGCGGATTATCAACATCGATTTCAGAATCAGTATCAAGAACAATTAATCCAGAGGGATTAACAATCCAGATTGATGAATCTAAGAGTTTACCCATACTACGTAAGTGTTCCTGAAGTGAAACCAGCGAAATGTCGTTATTGTACAAATCTAAAGCGTAATTGATCGATATCTCGTTGGCCGAACGGTAAAGTTGTTGTGCTTTTATTTTAGTGACCTGCTCTTCAGTAAGTGCCTGAACAAAAGTTGCAACAAAAAGAAAGCCGAAGCAACCAAATATAAAATATGCAATTAAAAACTTTATGTACAGAGTTTTTCTCATAGTGTTTCGAATTTATAACCTATTCCCCAAATAGTAGATATTTTCCATTCTACATGATCATTTATCTTTTCACGAATACGCTTGATATGAACATCAACTGTACGAGTGTCACCAGCATATTCGTAGCCCCATATCTGATTAAGTAGCTGTTCTCTGGTAAATACATGGTTAGGAGTTGATGCAAGAAAGAAGAGAAGCTCAAGTTCCTTAGGGGGCATATCAAGCTTGGCACCCATATACTCAACGGAGTAGTTGGTTTTGTTGATGATTAAATCTGTAAATCGAACCTCTTCAACGTTGTTTTCCTCAGGGGCTGGAGCAGCTACTGGCTTATAACGACGTAGTACAGCTTTGACCCTGGCCACAAGTTCCTTGGAATCAAAAGGCTTTTCCATATAATCGTCTGCTCCTAGTTCAAGGCCAAGTACCTTATCGAATATCTCTCCCTTAGCTGAAAGCATAATAATAGGTGTTGTAGAAGTTGTTCTTACTTCACGGCACACCTGATAGCCATCCATTCCAGGAAGCATAATATCGAGAAGTATTAGATTAGGATTAAATGATTTTACAGCTTCAAGAGCAGCGTCACCATCACCTACAATCATGGTTTCAAAGCATTCTTTAATAAGATAAAGGCTGATAAGCTCTGCTATATTATTATCATCATCAACTATAAGTATTTTCTGTTTTCCAGGCATAATAATCTCCATTCATAATAGTTTGTTTATTTACAAATTGACTACAGTCACGCCAGCATCGCCCTGCCCATGAGCTGCAAGTGAAAAACTGGCCACGTGTTTGCAGCTTCGAAGATATGAGTGAATACCGTTTCGAAGAGCTCCAGTTCCTTTACCATGAACGATTCGTACTGTAGAAGCATGGCATAAAAATGCATCATCAATAAATTTATCAACAACACTAACAGCTTCATCGACTGTCATACCTATTACATTAATCTCTGTAGACATATTAGATGTTTTACTTAAATCAAGCTTGACCTGCTTTTTGACAGCAGTAGTTTTCTTGGTATCGGCTTTGATCTCAACTAAGTCACGAATATTAACCTTGGATGTGATGATACCACACTGAACACTTACATTGCCGCCACTATCTGGTCTTACAGTAATAGTTCCATCAATATTCATTGATATAATATGTACACTTGTTCCAGGAACTGCGTCCTTTAGGCTTATTGTTTTTATATTGCTATTATCCGTATCGGCTGATTTAACCGATTCATTTTTCTTAATCTGGTTACGAAGATTAGTACGCTTCTTTTCCATGGTCTGGATTGACATGGTACTACCAGGATTATTGAAGGCTCGAATACTGTCGTCGGCTATCTGCTTAGCTTCCTTCAATATATCACGGGCTTCTTCCTTGGCGTCATTAAGTATTTTCTGACGCTTGGCATCAATCTGTTCCTGCTTATCGGAAAGTTCTTTTTCGAGACGAGAAATCTTAGCTTTATAATTCTCAATCTCCTGCTTTTCCTTTTCAATAATAATACGTTTATTCTCCAGGTCAGATATTACATTTTCAAAACTCTCTTGTTCATTAGAAAGAGTTTCCTTGGCATGTTCAATAATATCATCAGAAAGTCCAAGCTTTTTGGAAATAGCAAATGCATTGGACTTGCCAGGAATTCCAAGAAGTAGTCTATAAGTAGGACGTAAGGATTCTACATCGAACTCGCAACAACCATTCTCGACAAAACTTGTCTGGAGTGCATAAATCTTAAGTTCGCTATAATGAGTAGTTGCCATAGTACGAATACCACGATCATGAAGATAATCGAGTATGGAAATAGCAAGTGCTGCTCCTTCGGAAGGATCTGTACCAGCTCCTAACTCATCAAAAAGACATAATGTATCAGCATTAGCTTTTTGTAGGATATCAACAATACTTGTCATGTGAGAAGAAAAAGTACTGAGGCTCTGTTCAATACTCTGCTCGTCACCAATATCGGCATAAACTTCCTTAAAGAGTCCAAGCTCTGAGCGATCAAGTGTTGGTATCATAAGACCACTCTGACCCATGAGAGTGAGAAGTCCTACAGTTTTAAGTGAAACAGTTTTTCCACCAGTATTAGGACCAGTAATAATAAGGAGGTCAAAGTTCTCACCAAGTGAAACGCTTATTGGGACAGCTTTGCTTTGATCGAGAAGAGGATGTCTCGCTGAGCGGAGATTAATCCTGTGCTCATCATTGAAAATAGGCTTTGTTGCGTTTAACTTCAAAGCATATTTGCCCTTCGCGAATATGAAATCAAGAAGAGTTATAGTTTTCTGATTTTCGAGAAGACTGTCACCATGGATAGAAACTTTACTTGAAAGATCAGAAAGTATACGTGCTATTTCATCTCGTTCCTGTAGTTCAAGTTCTTTAAGTTCATTGTTAAGTGAAACAACTGTTGCAGGTTCAATGAAAAGAGTGCTACCCGTAGAGGATTGATCATGAACCATACCAGGAACCTGGCTCTTGTATTCTGCCTTAACAGGTAAACAGTACCTGTTGTTACGCATAGTTATTACAGGATCCTGTAAGTAAGTCCTCGCCGAACCATTTAGCATATTTGTGAGGTGGGTGTGAATCCTGTTACCTATAACACTGTATGATTTACGAATAGATGCAAGCTTGCTACTGGCATCATCGGCAATTTCATCATCGGAGATAATACAACGCTTAATTTCTTTTTCAAGTAATGGTAAGGTGTATAACCTATCAAAATATTTACTAAGAGCATCGCCCAGTGTCTCATCGCCCGGTTTTTCACCATAGGTCGATAGCTCAGACGTAAGTGTAAGAAGTCTAGCGATAGAAAGTAACTCCTTGGAAGAAAGAGTCTGTCCTATCTTGGCCTCCTTAATAGTGGCTCTTATATCGCTATTAGAAGAAAATGAAATGCGATCATTTTTTACCAAACGAAGAAGAGCAGCATCAGTTTCCTCCAAAGCTTCACGTATCCACTCTATATTGGAAGATGGACGAAGCTTATCACACATTGCCTTACCTGGCTCACTGCCAGCATATTCCTTTATCGCGTCAGTAATTTTATAAAATTCTAGTGTTTTTAATACTTTCTCATTCATATCAAATATTTTAGCATATTTAGGTCAATAATGTTACAATAATAAGATAGCGATATATATACGAGTAGTATAAAGAAAACAGTTTTTAATAATATTAGAGGAAATATGGAAGATAAAACAAGTGAAGAGTCAATGGACCTTGAAGCCAAGCTTTTGCAGGGTTCAGACTACAATTTTATACAGGAAAAAATAAAAGACAGACCAGTTAATAAGAAGAAGCTTGTTCGTAAAATGCTTCTTACAGTAAGTCTTGCCATTCTTTTTGGACTTGTAGCTTGCTTCACATTTATTATGCTCGAGCCAGTGTTCAGTAAGATGGTTGATCATGGCGATGAAATTATTCTGGAGCATGTGGAACTGTCAGAGGAAGTTTCTGATGACAATGAAGATATCAAGGTATTTATTAACGATCAGCCAATAGATGATGCCAGCTACGAAGAGACACCTATTGCTGATATGTCGCTTACCGATGCTGATATGCCTTCTATTATAGGTACACCAGCTGTAAGTGGAAATCAAATAACCATTGTGGATAAGCAGGAGCTGGGACTAGAAGACTATCGACTTCTGTATCGTCAGTTATATGTTTTATCGCTTGAAGTCAATAAGAGTATGGTAACTCTTTATGAAAAGCCAAGCATTTCAGATACAGGGGAAATAAATATGAATTCCGTTTCTGCATCTGGGCTTATAGTAGGTGACAACGGATACGAACTTCTTGTATTAGCTGATAGTACCAAGATTGATAGATTTGAAAATCTTAGTGCTAAGTTTTGCAATGATGATACAGCGGATGCAACCATAAAAAGATTGGATCCAGAAACTAAGCTTGCTATATATGCGATAAAGATGTCTGATATAAAAGCATCAACGATGTCGGAATATACCTATGCCACACTTGGATCATCTTTATCGACAACATTGAATGGTAGTCCTGTTATAGCAGTTGGTAATCCAATGAACTATGGCAGCTCTGTATGTTTTGGAGTGATTACCAGTACGGATAATATACTTCAAAAAATAGATGCGTCATATCAGCTACTAACGACGGATATATATGCAGATAAGCAGGCACAGGGTTTTTTGGTTAATGTTCGTGGACAGATAGTTGGAGTTATTACTGCAGATGGACACCCGGATGGATTACAAAATCTTGCTTACGCCTATGGTATTAGTTCTATAAAAAATCTTATAGAGGATATGGCTAATGATGTTGGTATGAGCTATGTTGGTGTATATGTATTAGATGTTACAGAAGAAGCGAAGGCTAACCTAGGTGTTCCTATGGGCGCTTATGTCACACGAGTATCCAACAATTCTCCAGCCATGAATGTGGGAATTGTTGCAGGTGATGTAATTGTTGGTGTTGGTGATATTAGCATTAATAATGTTAATGTATATACTCAGTGTCTACGAAATTATCCACCTGATACAGAGCTTACGATAACCGTAATGCGTTATAGTGCAGGTGAATATAAGGAGATAAGTCTTAATATTGTTACTGGTGAATACGAAAACTAATTTTAAGGGAAGAGATACGTACATCAGTTAACATTTAAAATAAAAATAAGTTAAAAAAGAAAGAAGGACTAGAAATGCGATTTATAGGTGACCTTGGAGAAGGCAATAATATACAGGGAGTGTATTTGTGTAAGCAAAAGACTTCTACAGTAACAAAGAATGGAAAGCCATATGATTCAGTGATCTTACAGGATAAAACAGGCTCTATCGATGCTAAGATATGGGATCCTTATAGTCCTGGAATAAGAGAATTTGAAGCAGGTGATTTTGTCGATGTATACGGCGATGTCGTTATGTTCAATAATGCCAAGCAGGCAAGACTTACTAATGTAAGGCGAGCAGAAGAGGGTGAATATAACGCAGCAGATTATTTCCCTGTTACCGATAAAAATGTTGATGATATGTACGCGGAACTTTTGTCTATATTAGATAGTATTAAAAGTTCGTATCTTAAAGAGCTTCTTAATTCATTTTTCCGCGATGAAGAAACAGCTGATAAATTCAAGAAGTCATCGGCTGCTAAGACTGTACATCATGGATTTATTGGTGGATTACTTGAGCATACACTTGGGGTAACTAAGCTTTGTGATATGTACACTCTACTTTATCCAATGCTTAATAGAGATTTGTTACTTGCAGCGGCAATGCTTCATGATATAGGAAAGCTAAGGGAATTATCTTTGTTCCCAACCAATGATTACACGGATGAAGGTCAGCTTCTAGGTCATATTGTGATTGGATGTCAGATGATTGGCGAGGCAGCAGATAAAATAGAGGGCTTCCCAACATCTGTAAAGCATGAACTACAGCATTGTATACTTGCTCACCATGGTGAGTATGAGTATGGTTCGCCAAAAAAACCTGCTATTATGGAAGCAGTAGCTCTCAATTTTGCAGACAATACTGATGCTAAAATGGAGCACATATCAGAGCAATTTAAAAATAATACTGTGGATGGATGGATGGGATTCGATAAATTCCTGGATTCGAATTTTAGAAAGAGTACACCGAATGAATAAAAATGACATGGCTACTTTAGAGATAGTTGATCTTGGTACAGATGGAAATGGAATAGGTAAGGTAGATGGATTTACGCTTTTCATTAAGGATACTGTACCAGGAGATATTGTTGAAGCCAAGGTGATTAAGATCAAGAAAAACTATGGTTATGCAAGAGTGGAGAGGGTTATAAAGCCCTCTTCTTTTCGTGAGCAACCAAAGTGTGAGTACGCCAAAAGCTGTGGTGGATGTCAATTGCAACAAATGTCATATAATAAGCAGCTTGAATTCAAGCATAACAAGGTGCGTAACAACTTGATACGAATAGGTGGTATAGATTCCGATTATTTGGACAGTATAATGGAACCAATAGTTGGTGCCGAGAATCCGTTTTTTTATCGAAATAAAGCTCAGTTTCCATTTGGAACTGATAAGGACGGTAATCCGATATGCGGATTTTATGCAGGAAGAACACATTCTATCATAGCCAATACAAACTGCTCTCTAGGTGCCGATGAGAACAAGATGATTCTTGAACAGATTTTAGATTACATGAAGTCTGAAGGAGTTGCCGCTTACGATGAAGAAACAGGAAAGGGGCTTATTCGTCATGTACTTATCCGTAAGGGATATCATACCGGCGAATTAATGGTATGCTTAGTCATAAATGGTGATAAACTCCCATCTGCCAATAAACTTATTAGTGCTCTTACAGTTGATAAAAATGTTGTGAGCATATCAATTAGTATAAACAAGAAGAACACCAATGTTATCATGGGTGATAACTATAAAACCATATATGGTAAGGATACTATTGAAGATACTTTACTAGGACTAACATTTTCTATTTCGCCACTATCGTTTTATCAGGTTAATCCGGTTCAAGTAGAAAAGCTTTATACTATAGCCCTTGATTATGCAGACTTACAGGGTGATGAAGAGGTATGGGATATATGCTGTGGAATAGGTACTATTACTTTGTGCGCAGCAAAAAGGATGAAAGACAAGCAGTTAGAAAAGGGTATAAGCACCGATAAATGCTTTGTTCATGGACTTGAAATAGTACCGCAGGCTATAGATGATGCTAGGAAGAATGCTGATGTTAATGGAATAACAAATGTGGATTTTGTATGTGCAGCAGCTGAAGAATATTTACCAGCCAATAAGGATAAAATAAATGCTGATGTGATTATATTAGATCCGCCACGTAAAGGCATGGAGGAAGAGGCTCTTCGTATTGTTGTAGGAGCCAGCCCTGAGAAAATAGTTTATGTCAGTTGTGATAGCGCAACACTTGCTCGTGATATAAAATATTTAGAGAGTAATGGATATAAGCTAATTAAGGCAAGAGCCTGCGACATGTTTCCACAAACAATTCATTGTGAAAGTGTCGCACTTTTGGTTAAACAGTAATAGTAAAGGAAGTTTGGAGGATTACAATGATCGTATATTATGAATTAACATTCCTAGTATCTGTTATATGTCTGATATCTTTTTTCTTTATGAAAAATAGAAATGTTAGTGTGATGTATGGATATATAATGATATTGGCAACAATATCTAATATGGGTGCCTTATATCGTTCGCTTGCAACTACCTTAGAGATGGCAATTTTCGCCAATGCCCTCTCATATGTAGGAGGTTGTTTTTTACCTGTATGCATATTATTCTGCACTCTTTCTCTTTGTCGAATTGAAATATCAAAAATGCGGAAAGTAATTGCAGTTATTCCGGGATTTCTTTTATATATTATTGTATTGATGGATAATAAACTTCATTGGTTATATAAAAGTGCTAACCTGACTAGCTGGGACAACATTTCTATTATAGAAAAAGAATATGGTCCTGCACATACATGTTTTTATGTTATGATTATTATATATACACTAATAACTTTTGCTGTATTGTGGATAGGATATACAAAAAGAAAAGAGGCTTCTGTAAAAAATATATCTCTAATTTTTATGCTTGAATTTATTACAGTAGCAGTTTATTTCATTCAGAGATTTATGCCAGCTGCAATTCAATTAACATCTGTATCATATGTTTTTGCGCAAGTGGTGATTTTAGTTATATTACAGAGATTGTCATTGTATGATGTGGATGGGACAGTTATCGATGCAATTCTAAATGCGGGGGAAATGGGATGTTTACTTTTCACTCAAAATGGAAAATACCTTGGGTGCAATGCTTTGGCGGCAGAATGGTTTCCACAAATGAAAGAGTTAAAAGTTGATAGAGAGCTTCCGATAGATGAAAATGAAATGTATGCAAGGCTTGATGAATGGATGAGTAGTGTTCGTAGTAGTAATACTAATCAGGACTTTTACTATAAAAAAGATGACTATATTTTTAAAATAGAAGTTGGATTGTTATATAGAAGACTAAAAGCCATATGTATTCGATTTACTATTACTGATTATACTGATGAACAGAAGTATAAGGACTTGTTAACTCAGTATAATGATGATCTAAAGAGAGAGGTTGCAAAGAATGTTAAGCACATAGAAGAGATGCAGAATAGACTGGTGCTTGGCATGGCCGATATGGTTGAAAACAGAGATAACTCTACTGGTGGTCATATAAAGAGAACCAGTAAGATAGTAGAAATATTGGTTTCAGCAATCAAGGAAGAAAATGAACTAGGACTAAGTGATGAATTTTGTGATGCTCTTATAAAAGCAGCGCCAATGCATGATCTTGGTAAGATAGCTGTAGATGATGATATACTTCGAAAGCCAGGTAAATTTACTGATGAAGAATTTGCAATTATGAAAACTCATGCCGAGAAGGGTGCAGCAATAGTTCGAAATCTTTTACAGAATATTGACGATGATTATTTTGCCGAGATTGCTGAAAATGTAGCGCATTATCACCATGAGCGTGTAGATGGAACAGGCTACCCAAAGGGATTAAAGAGTGAAGAAATACCAATAGAAGCTCGTATCATGGCAATTGCCGATGTATATGATGCCTTAGTAAGTAAGAGGTGTTATAAAGAAAGTATGAGCTTTGAAGAGGCCTATAATATCATTGAAGATGGTATGGGAAAACAATTTGATCAAAGACTCGAAAAATACTTTATAGCTTCAAGAACCAAGTTAGAAGAGTTTTATTATAACGAATTGAATTAATTATGAAGCGTATAAAAAAATGGCGTTCCAAAAGGAGCGCCATTTTTGAGTTAGTAGAATTATTGAAGTGCGCTAACAATAGCCATAGCAATAAAGGCTTCTATAACTGCTGAAACGACCCAAATGCCAATAGAAATTAATACTTTAGCAATAGTTGGCATTTTTGATCTCGCAGACATATTAGCTGTAATAAAGAACAGGAAAGCATTAAGTGCACCACCAAGAGCACCGCCTAAAAATAGAGCAAAGTTTACTATATAAAGAACAGCAAATGCCCAAACCCACTTAGGAGCTTTAACTGGCTCATATGGTTGATTTGTAAGAACATCATAACCATTAATAGTAAGTACTGGTTCATGTCCTCTTGTACCAGGAACATAGATAACAGCCATAACATTTCCAAGTGGCACTTCAAAAGCAGACTCCAAATAGTTACCGCCTTTGGCTTTTTTTAGTGGTTTGAGGTGAACACCATCGATATATACTTTATTCTTTTTGTATTCAACATTGTATGTGATTCCCTCAACATTAACAGACCATATTTTTTCCATTATTTATCCCCTTTTCATAAATGATAGATCATATTATACAATATAGTTCGTATATGAAAATGCACAATATAAATAAATAATACTAGTTGCTTAGTTGCAAAACTATACTAAGTGTACAAATAAGTAGTGGTTTGATACTAAGATGGTGCGATATAAGTCTCTGATTGCCTTTTATCAACGTTAATAGATACTAATGTGAAGTATTTACTATCGTGCTAATGAGAGACAGTACATATAATTCGTTTTATAGAAATTTATTGAAAAGGATTTATTATTGTGAAAGGGGTATTTATTATCATGAAGAAAAAGGAATTGTTATGTATTTTGGCTATTATAGCGTTATCAGCAGTTTTTACAGGTTGCGCAAATAATGATAATGCCAATCAGCAGGTGCAAAATAGCGAGGAGAAGGCCATAGTTCAGGAAACTGTTGAAACAAGTGAAGTGGTTTCAGAGAATGAAGTATTGCCAGGAGTGGTAGTATTTGATGGGATAATTGCTAGGGAAGGTGAAGAAATCACTATTAAACCAGGTGATCAGCTGATGGTCGAAGGCGACGATGATTTTGTTATAGGTCTTGTAGAGTGCAGTCATATCGCTGAAAGAGATGTATACAGAGCAGAGCTTACTTATGTTGATGGTGATTATGTTGGTGAGAATCTTATTTATTTTAGTACATCTGACGAAGATCGTGAATCATGGGGAATAGAAGAGGATTACTCGCTTATTTCAAATATCTCTCCTGCTAGAGAAATAACAATTAAATCAATGGCCAAAGATGAGCTGGTCTTAGTGATAGGCGAAAGAATGGCGACACCTGCGCCTTTAGTATTAAGTGGTAATAAAGGTGAAATTGCTCATATAGATGATTATTCTTATATCGAAACAGATTTATGTTATATATATTTTGACAAAGACATTAACGTTGAGTCCAATATAGGAACTGTCATTAATGATATTATGAAACAGCTAGAAGATAATACAGGTCTTAAATATTATGAGGAAGGAAACGTAACAAACACAACTGGCGGTTTCAGCGAGCTTTACTTTGGAACCAACCCATGGGAAGCGGTTAATATTTATAATGATAAGGTTAATGTATATTTTTTTGCTGATAAAGATAATGAAGGATTAATTTCTGTAGCCTGTCCCAATGCTGCGTTATTTATCGTGGATGATATCTTTGATGAAGAGGGAAATATTGTATCGATTAATACCTTGGCACATGAGCTTATGCATGTACTCACATATAAGTATGTGGACAATTGCGGTAAGATTTCAATGGAAGGTATAGCTACATATCAGGCTGTGCAGGTAGCGAACCAGATGAAGGATGAGTATGCCATTGGATATATGGATTGTCGTGGAGGTCAGGGAACAATAGCAGATAATTTGAATGGTAACACTGCTGAAGCATTGTATCTTAATGACTATCAGGATGACCATACAAGAGTTAAAGAATATCAGTATGGATCATATCTCATGACATATCTTGCAGATACATATGGTGATGGTTTTTACAAGGACTATATAACTGAGCTACGTAATACTGCTAGAAATATAATGGATATTACCATAGATGAAGAGGCTGCAGCATTAAAGGGAGCATTTGGCGACGATGTATTTGTGAAGTTTGGAGAATACTATGTTACTAACAAATCGCAGTTCGAGTTCCCGGAAGCTGGTTGGATGGATAAATAATTTAGACTAAACTAATAATATGTTATATAATGGGGCGTAAAACAAAAAAAGGGGAGATAACGCTAGTTATGAAAAAATTATTAGTATGTTGTATTATTGCTGCAGCATTAGTAGGCTGCACAGGAAATGAAGTGGGTAGTGAAGTTTCGTCAGACAATGCCATCGAAACAGTTAGTCTGGATCTTTCTAGTGACAAGGGTAATTCGAGCCAAGAGGCTGATACGGTTGGCGCAGCTGATGAAGCTACCACTAATACCACCTCAACCAATAGTGAAGTCGTAGCTACAACGAATAATGAAGATACAAGTGATGCTGCTGACGAGGCAGATAACACAGCTGATTTATCAGGTTTGATAACAGCTATAAAAAATAGTAGTGAAAAAGCATCATTTGAAAAGCTTTTTACTATGAAAGCTACTTGTGATAATACGCCAGAGATAGCTGGAGAGTGGCATAGGACAGATGTCCACAGCTCATTACCAGCAACTGTTAAGATAAGCTCAGTGACCGATGATGGTTTTGATTTTAGTATAGAAGCTCAGTATTATTTCCATTCAGGAGAGCTTAATGGACATGCATATTTTGTATCAGAAAATTTTGCAGTATGTAAGGTAGATGAATATGTTTCAGAAACACAGTATGTTGCATTTATTCTTGAGAATGGCAATGTCAATGTGTATGCGACAGCAGAGTCCGGAGAAATGGGCTTAGGAGCAAATGTATTCTTGTCAGGCGCATATACATATGGCAGTCCAGTATATACCAATGCAAACATTTTGAGTGAAACATATTCACAGGCTCAGCTTGATTTACTTAAGTCCAATTTGACAAGCAGTTATTATGATAATTTTGTATTTTCCACAGAATCTGGAGTTATACAGACTGAAACAGATAACGGAACAAAGACTATTACTTCGTTTGTACCTACAGATTCATCATATGGATATACAGTCATCATCAAAAATGACTCTATTGCAAGTATTACATTTAAAGATGGAAAATCATTTGAATTCTAATATGAATAATTACCAAATTAGCTTTGTAGGCTAATTAATATGCATTTTTAATATCTAATGATATAATGAGTCATAAATAAAAAGAAAGAGCACATTAGTGTAAGGGTGGCGAAATGAAGAATAGATAGTTTGATTTGAGTCAACACATATTGAAGAAGTCCTGTGCGCGGCATAGGTCTTTTGTGTACGCTTAAATTGGATTATCGCATTTCTATGTTCACTTTATACTTATCGTTCTGATATATATAGGGTTTATTTGTGCGGGTCTATTTTGCGTATGCAGAATAGACCTATTTTTCTTTTATGCTAAAATGCGCAGGCATAGGAGGTAGTATATGTCACAAATTAGGGTAAATGATCTTTCCTTTGCATATGAAGGTAGTTTTGATAATATTTTTGATAATGTATCGTTTAATATCGATACCGATTGGAAGCTCGGATTTATTGGCAGAAATGGAAAAGGAAAAACAACATTTCTAAATCTTCTTCTTGGGAAATACGAGTATACAGGAAAAATAAGTACCAGTATGGTATTTGACTATTTTCCATATTCAGTAAAGACTGTAGAAACTGATAATTCAGCGGATGAGCTTATGGATATATGGAAACCAGGTATAGAGAAATGGCGAGTAATGTGTGAACTGCCACTGCTTGGAGTTGATGCAGAGTTACTATACAGACCATTTAAGTCACTTAGTTTTGGCGAGAGAACAAAAATAATGTTGGCAGTTTTATTTTCTGGGGACAACGAATTTCTGTTAATAGATGAACCTACTAATCATCTGGATAAAGAAGCAAGAGAACTGGTTAAGGAATATCTTGCAAAAAAGAAGGGCTTCATTCTTGTTTCCCATGATAGAGATGTTTTAGATGCATGTATAGACCATATACTGGTATTTAATAGGTCATCTATAGAAGTTCAAGCTGGAAACTTTTCAAGCTGGTGGGAAAACAAGGAGAAAGCAGACATTAATGCCAAAGCAGAGAATGAAAAGCATCTTAAAGAAATATCCAAATTAAAAACAGCTGCAGATCGTGTTAGTAACTGGGCTAATCAAAATGAAAGTACCAAAATTGGATATGATCCGGTTAAAGAGCATGACAGATTCATGGATACGAGGGCCTTTATTGGTGCAAAAACCAAAAAGATGCAAAAAAGAGTAAAAAGCTACGAGGCGAGAATTGGCAGGGAGATAGAAGAAAAGGAAGGTTTATTAAATGATATCGAGGATGTTGCCAATCTTAAATTAAGTCCATTAGTCTATCATAAAGAACGCCTGTTATTTGCCAGAGACTATTCTTTTAAATATAAAAGTGGTACGAAAAATGTTTTTGAAAACCTAAAGTTTGAGATAAACGCAAATGAGAGAGTGGTCATTGATGGGGAAAACGGATGCGGCAAATCCAGTCTTATCAAAGCGATACTGGATAAGAACAAAGAGCAGAAGACGTCAGAGATATCTTATGAGAGTAAAGGCGTTCTGGAAGTTCCAGAGAATCTTATAATATCTTATATTAATCAGGATACCAGTCATCTTAAGGGAACACTTAAGGAATACAGTCAGAGTACGAATGTTGATTATACCAGGTTATTATCATTACTCAGGCAGCTTGATTTTGAAAGAGCACAGTTTTCAAAAAGAATAGAACAGTATTCCGAGGGACAGAAAAAGAAGGTGCTGATTGCAAGTAGTCTTCTTACACCAGCTCATCTGTATATATGGGATGAACCACTAAATTATATAGATGTATTTACAAGAATGCAGATAGAGAAGCTTATAGATATTTACAAACCAACTATGCTCATAGTAGAACATGATGTAAGATTTAAAGAAAAGGTAGCAACAAAGATAATTAGCCTGTAAATTAGTTATAAGATTCAAAAGGCATAATAAGATGGGAGAGAAGAAAATAATGAGTAGCAATAGTAAAGAAAAAGATTTATTGTTTTATGAAGCATATGAAGACTTTTATGATATGGCTCATAAATCCAAGGCTTTTAGTGATTTTTGCAAAGAGGCATATGGAGAAGATTTTTCCCAGGATGGCTTTAGTGATATCAGTCAGGTTGATATGATACTTGAGTATATTCCTAAGGATGCTCATATACTTGATGTTGGCTGTGGAAATGGAGCGATGCTTCGATATCTTCAGCAAAAAACAGGTGCGTACATTCATGGATTTGACTATTCGAAAAAGGCCATAAAAAATGCATGCTTACTCGGTAACGAGAAGTCTGATTTTCAGGAGGGTATCATAGGTGAAAAGGAATATGATGATAATTCATTTGACTTAATCATATGTATGGACAGCATATATTTTGCTAGTGATATGACAAAGTTTGTTAATCAGATAAGGCGATGGCTTAAACCAGGCGGAGTACTGTTCGTAGCATATCAGGAAGGTGATGTTATGGATAAAACTGAAAACTCTGATACTACAGTTTTCGCCAAAGCCATGAAGAAAATAGGCTGGGAATATGATGCGAAGGATATAACAGATAAATCTTACGATATGCTCACGAAAAAACGTGTAGTAGCCATTAAGTATCAGGATAAACTGATAGCAGAAGGATGTGCTAGCTGGGCAGAACTTCTTGTGATGCAAACCGATTATATACTAGATGGTAGAGAAAAGTACTTTAGTAATATGTCTCGTTATATTTATACTGCTAGAAAATAGGTATTAATAAAGAGGAGGTATACATTTTTGTTAGAGAGGAATATTGAAGGGGCAAAAGAGTTATTAAAAATACTTGAGAAGCAGGAGGAAATTCTTGTTTTCGATAAGTTTACTAATGAGGATGCACTAAAGCTTGGTATATTGCTAACCGAGATTTCAAAGAATACCCCAGGACCACTTAGCTATAGAGTATTTCTAGGCGATACAATAGTATTCCAGTATGCTATGGAGGGTGATGCTGAAACTAGATTTGGATGGACATACAGAAAGTATCAGCTTATTAAGAAGACTGGGCATTCCAGTATGCACTGCAAGGTTAGAGCCATGTTTCTAAGTGAATTGCAGGACCTTTGTGAACAGTCTGATATATATGGTTTTGGTTGTGGAGGTTTTCCAATTATAGTCAAAGGTCAAGGGATTGTTGGCGCCGTTGCGGTATCTGGCTTACCTGACCCAGCCGATCATTTATATGTTGTGGAAGCTCTTGAGAAGATACTTGGAGTAGAGGCTCCAAAGATTCCAGCAGAAGTAGATGAAAATTGGATTAATTAGTATGTAATATTAGTCTGGATTCTCTATAGAATCCAGACTTTTTTTCCAATCTATTATTATTTCGTCAGCAATGGCTGTAAGAGAATCCCATTCTTTAGTGGCATTAACATCTGCGACAGCAATGGTATAGAATCCTGCCTTTTTAGCTGTATTCGCTGAGTAAAAAACATCTTCATATACAGCAGCTTCCTCTGGTTTGCAGCCAAGTCTCCTTGCAGCTTCTAAGTAAATATCAGGTTTATCCTTACCTTTTCCTATTTCTTCACAGGAAAGCATGAATTCAAAATATTTATCAATTCCCAGTCTTTTCATGACTAAAACTACAAGATTAACATCGGTTGCAGAAGCAAGGCACATACGTACACCCTGATTATGAAGGGCTTCTAAGTACTCTATAACTCCAGGCTTGGTTACCACGTCTTTCTTATAGTGATCAGCAATCATAGTTCTAAGTTCAGATATTATTTCTGGAACGCTTGGCAGTCCATCAAAGTTATCGGCAAAAAGCTTTGAACCCTGACTCATGGTCTTTGTGCCAACTTCCTCTAATATATCTTCTATATTCTCTGTAATACCATATTTGTAGAGATACTCACGCCCAAGATTACACCAGTAATCCATGGAATTAATAAGAGTACCGTCCATATCAAATATTGCAAATTTTTTGTTCATTAATAATTCCTGTCTTTGATTTACTATTTTTTATTGTTATTTTCTTTTTTCTATATATTACTTAATCTCAAGCTCAACAGGACAATGATCTGAACCCAAAATATCTGTATGAATCTTGGCATCAACCAATCTGTCATTTAATCTCTCGGACGTTATAAAGTAATCAATACGCCACCCTGAGTTCTTCTCTCTAGCCTTGAATCTATAAGACCACCATGAATAAATCTGCTCTGTATCTGGATAGAAATGTCTAAATGTATCTACGAAGCCAGACGCAAGAAGGTCTGTCATCTTGCCTCGCTCTTCATCTGTAAAGCCTGCATTCTGATGATTAGTCTTTGGATTTTTAAGATCTATTTCTTTATGAGCAACATTAAGATCGCCGCAAAAGATTACCGGTTTTTTTTTATCAAGCTTCATAATATAAGCTCTAAAATCATCCTCCCATTTCATACGATATGGAAGTCTGGCCAACTCATTTTGTGAATTAGGTGTATATACTGTTATAAAATAAAAGTCTTCAAATTCAAGAGTTATAACACGTCCTTCGTGATCATGCTCATCGATGCCTATACCATAGGAAACGGACATAGGCTCATTCTTGGTAAATATTGCTGTACCACTATATCCCTTTTTATCAGCATAGTTCCAGTACTGATGGTAACCCGGAAGTTCAAGGTCGATCTGTCCTTCCTGAAGCTTTGTTTCCTGAAGACAGAAAATATCAGCATCTAATTTATTAAAATCTACAATAAAGTTTTTTCCAACTACTGCACGTAAGCCATTTACATTCCACGAAATAAATCTCATAGTCATATTCTCCATTTCATTAACAACTCCACTTATTATGAAAGAAATTATACAAAAAATCTATGTACAACGATATGAAAACAATAGGCGCTATTGACTAATTATTGAATATAGTGCTGAAATACATTGCTTTTCTAAAACATTGTTATACTGGATGTACTATGGTAACATTATTAATTAATACATCATAAAGCAGTTTTACGGTGAGAAAGGGATGTCGCATAGTGGTGGTTTTAAGCGTGATAGTGCCAGTTTATAACATGGCCAAAGATGGTAATCTTGAATATTGTATGAATTCTTTGGTCAATCAAACCCTTGAAAGTATGGAGATTATCGCTGTTGATGACGCATCTACAGACAATTCCCTTGAGATTCTTAGAAACTTCGAAAAGAAATACCCAGAAAGAGTAAAGGTGATAGCTTCACTAGAAAACAAAAGACAGGGTGGTGCAAGAAACCTTGGACTAAAGGAAGCAAATGGTCAGTATATAGGTTTTATGGATGCTGATGACTGGGCTGCTTTAGATTTATTTGAAAAAATGGTTAAGCTCGCAGAAAGTACAGGTGCGGATGCCGTTGGAACTGATATGTGCAGAGTATATGAGCATACGATGGTCCCTTCAGAGCGTGAAGTATGTAATGAAATGTCTCAGACAGGTATATTAGATTACAACAAAAGAAAGGATTATTTACTTACACCAGGACCAGTTGTCACCAAAATCTATAAACGTGAGATTTTCTTTGATAAAGATTTTAGTTTTCCAGAGCATATGTCGTACGAAGACAATGCTGTTGTTTTAGAGCTTGCTATGCGAATTAATCATTATGAGCATTTACCTGAAGCAGGTTATTTCTACTATCAGCACGAAGATTCGACCACTCATTATATTGATCTTAAGAAGTGTCAGGACAGAATGGAAGCAATGCGTATAATGCTGCGATATGCCAGGGAAAATGGTTCATTAGTAGAATACAGAGAAGTTATAGAGTATAAGTTTTGTATTCTTTTTTATGTTACTACTTTGTTTTCATATATGCAGGGAAGTAATAAGATAGATGCCAGATATATAAAAGAACTTGGAAAAGAAATGCTAGAAACTTTTCCTGATTTTAGAAATAATACTTACTACAATGAGAAAATTAACGATTATGAGCAAAAGCTGATTAACCTTCAGTTAAAATCAACTTTTGCATTCATAATAGTTTACAAGCTTAAACAGATATCAAAGAAGCTTAAAAATAAGAAATCTAATAAGTAAGAAAACTTATAAATAAGCTTTTATGTTGTTATAAAGTGAACTGCTTTACAAAATTCCATGCAGCCTCTAATGAATGATGTCTACATTCGTGACCTTGTCCACTAACACTGGCAAATGCTGTTCTGCATATACCGTCAGTACTGTCAAAATAATGGATGGTTAAATCACTGTTTCTAGAATCATCATGAAGCACTTCAATACGGTCTCCTTCAATACCCCAGTATTTTTGTGTCCAAGAATCCTTTTCTTCAATCTTAAGCTTACTGAAATCTTTCTTCAGTTTATTAACTTCAGCCACATACTGAACTCGCTCAATACATGTATCAGCATGGAAAGGAAGCTCAGGAAGTGGTGATTCTTCACCGCCAGAATAGAAGAGAGGAACTGCCTCACTCATATTCATTCTATCGCCAAGCTTAGGGCTAAATGGATTATTCCATACTGGGAATAATGCACTTGCTGGCATAAGTCCTGCAAAAAGCTTAGGATATTCCTGATATATATCCCAGGTTTTTCCACTACCCATAGAGAAGCCAGTCGCATATATTCTTTTAGCATCAATATTGTATTTTGACTTTAAGTGCTCTACTATTTCGATGGCCTCTGTTGCTGACACAAATTGATGATTCTCGACACCTACGTATAGGAAATCATATTTGTGAGCAATCTTATACCACTCAGAAACAAATGTAAGGTACATAGATGAATCGCCGCCACCATGGAAGCCAAGTACCAGAGGAACTGGGCCTTTGTCCATGATTCCATTGTTGTAGTACGCAAAGTAACCAACCTCGTGAGTTTTGGTATTTCTTATCTCACTAATATTATTAGCAGAGGTATTAACAACGACACATCCTGCTTCTTCAGTCATATTAAGTTCATCAAAATCAGGTTCTATATCTATATTTCCTACCCACATTTTATATTTTTTAACGAAAGACTTGTAATCATTTGGATAGTCAGCTTTATCCTTAATAAGAAGATTTTCTGATGAACTGAAAGCTTTATTTATTTCATCTGTATTGTTTATACTGATAATCGCGATGTCATTACGTTCTACATTTGGAATGACTGTTAATCTTTCCATGGAGCACATTGCTGGAGTTATTTCTCCTGGTCCCCATAAAAATTCACCATCAACTTTCTTTAGTAAATTCTTGGCAACATAATTGGCCGAAGCACCATAGCTATAAATATCTGCACGGAACTTGGCACCACGAATATAGTATCCTTCAAAGGTTTTTGTGAAAAAGTTATTTACTTCACATATACCATCTGCATAAACAGGATCCATTTTTACTTCTGCGATAAGCTCTTTATATAGTTCGTCTGTGGCATTATCCCAACCACCTTCACATGTTGGATAAACGAATAAGACAGAAGAATCAACATTGGAAGCTATGCCAGATAGACCTGATTCATTTGCAAAACTAATGGCATCGTCAATGCTTTGCTTCTTTTCTTCAAAAATGAGAAGAAGAGGCGCTCTAAATGTATAATTGTTTATCTTTCCAGATATTTTAGTAGCAGGAATGTAAGCTTTTAGATGAAAATTATTATATTTTTGCTCCCAGTATTTGCCCCCATCAGGCAACGTATTTACAATTGGTCTTTCAAATACAGGCATATTATTATCCTCCTTTTTAATGTCCTAGTTTTATTATAATTTGTAATGGACTAGTTCATAGAGTATGAATTACAGATATTGATATGGATAGATATAGAATTAATCACGTGTTTTTATTTTAAAAGGTATGAATTAGGTGGTTATTCATTTATAATTAAACATGTAATAAAAAGTGATATAGGGGAAGTTTATAGAAATATTATGTCTCGTAGTGATAAATCAATGGAAAAGAATAAAAAACAAGTATATCTGGAAGTGCTTAGAATATTTGCTATTTTCTTTGTCATTTATAATCATACAAGAGATCAAGGTTTTTATTTGTATGCAACTCTTAATGACTATTCATTTCAGTATTTTCTTTCGTTAGTATTGTCTCTTGTATGTAAGTGCGCTGTTCCTATTTTTTTCATGATTTCTGGAGCTGTACTTCTTGGCAAGGAAGAGTCTGTTAAAGATTTATTTGTTAAAAGAATTCTTAGATTAGTAATAATTGATGTTATCTTTGTTTTCTTACAGTATCTGAGATTAGTTAGAATAGCAGGATTTTCTTCTTTTGATATAAGTGATTATTTACACTATTTATATAGTGAAGATATCATAGAACAGTACTGGTATATCAAGGCGTATTTTGCCTATCTTCTTATGCTACCAATACTTAGACTTATCGTTAAGAATGCAAAAAAAGAGCATTATCATTATTTAATTGGGCTCAATATTGCATTCATCATTGTTGCAGTCATATACATTTTTACGGGACATAATTTTAATGTATATGTACAAATACGTACAAATACCATTCTTTATCCGCTTATAGGATATTATTTGGCCAATGTGGCTGAGATAGAGAGAAGTAAAAAGAATTATGAATTAGTTATAGGTAGTCTTTTAGGACTAATAATTATAGGATGTGGTATCCAGCTGTATTATTATGGAGTGCATCAGGAATACACTGATTATGTTAGCAACGTGACTACAGATTTATTTGCGATGGTATTTTTTATTCTTGCCAGAATGCTAATACGAAATGAAAGCCTTGGTGAAAAGACGTCTAAAATTCTTTGCATCGTAGGAAGTGGAACGTTTGGTGCATATCTTATGGAAGATATAGTGCGAGGCATGATAGACGGAATATGTACTAAAATGAACGTTGTTATGCCAATGATGCTTTCGTGTTTTATTTTTGTATTACTATCAATGATGATAGCCATATCAATAACACTTATTATCAATAAAGTATTGGAGCTTTGCCATATTCCATTTAGAATATAAAGTCATATTAAGAAAAAGGCTCAATGCAGAATTTGATAAACATATTGGCCATTTCTCTAGGTGATTCAGCATAATCTCTTTTTATCCACTCTTCAAGGAGCCCATATAACCCGAACGAATAGAATCTGGCTTCATAGCATTCCTTAGGATCAACAACGAAACGAGGCATCATTATTTCAATGAAGGCTTCATAAATGACAGTATCAAGACCGGCATGGTAGAGAGTGTCCAAAATCTTTCTGTTTTCATAGTTGAAACTAAAAAAGTCGTGACTATTTTTTACTGTGAATTTGTTTCTTTCTATGACATTGTGCTCGTCGGCCCATCTATTCCATATTTGAACCAGCTTAAAGGTTAATGCTTCATTTTTAGTATCGAAGTTACGAAACCATGTTGAGCGGTTTACTCCGGCTCCAGCAGCAATCTCATCAATAGTTATTTTGGAAATATCTTTTTCTTTCATTAATTTCAATAAAGAATCAGCCATGCATTCTTTTAAAAATATGGTTGTCATAGCATTTTTGCTCATATATAAATCTCCACAATAAGTCGGTAGTGTGCGACTTTTTAGCTTAATAGTTGCTTTATAAGTCAAACTTCTTGAATATGATAAATCTAATATATATTATATATTAAGCGACATTAGTTGCTTTATGATATCAAAGTATGTCATAAAATATATCAATGTTCATTATACAAGTCAATTAATTATAAAAGGATGGAATAAAATGAAAGTGCGTATAGTAGCTGACTCTTCAGCCAATTTATTTAAGGTAGATGGTGTTGATTTTGTTGCAGCACCACTAAAGATATTTACCGATAATAAAGAATATATTGATGATGAGAGTCTGGATGTAAAAGGGATGACAGATGATTTAAAGAGTTATCGTGGTAAATCTGGTTCATCTTGTCCTAATTTTGGCGATTGGATTGAAGCCTTTGGCGATGCGGATATTGTTTACAGTGTCGCATTGACCAGTAAGATTTCCGGAGCTTATAATGCGGCTCATGCAGCAGGTGAGGATTATATGGAAAGTAATCCAGGCAAGAAGGTATTTGTACTTGATTCATTAACTACGGGACCTGAGCTTGAGCTTATTGTAGAAAAGTATGCTGAGTTTGTTAAGGCTGGAGATGATTTTGAAGTTGTATGTGAAAAGATTCAGGAATATCTTAAAACAACTCATTTAATGTTTTCTCTTGAGTCTCTTCAGACATTTGTAAATAATGGACGAGTTAACCCAGCAATAGCGGCAGCAGCTAAGATTCTTGGAATATGTATAGTTGGTCAGGCAAGTGCAGAGGGTGAGCTTCAGCAGCTTCATAAGAGAAGAGGACGTTCAAAGGCTATAGCTCAGATATGGGAAAATATGAAAAATGCTGGATATAATGGTGGTAAGGTAAGGCTTCGTCATACATTCAATGAGGAATCAGCCCAGGCTTTAGCTAATATTATTAAGGCTGAATATCCTAATAGTGATATTACTATAGGGGCTAATCGTGGCCTATGTTCGTTCTATTGTGAACCAGGTGGTGTGCTAGTAGGTTTTGAAGGTGGTCCACTGGTATAGGTTAGTCTAATTGGAGAACGTCGATTTATGAAAAAGTATAAAGCAATATTATTTGATATGGATGGAACTCTGGTTCCAATGGTTATGAAGGAATTCACAGATGGTTATTTTCGTCTTTTGGCTAAGAAACTTGCTAAGCATGGTATTGCCCCAACAGATCTTGTAGATGCTGTATGGACAGGTACAGGCGCCATGGTTAAAAATGATGGAAGCGTAACCAATGATGTGGCTTTCTGGAAGGCATTTGAACTTAAATGTGGTTTTTCCAGAGATCAGGTTGGTGGTGATTGTGATGAATTTTATGAGAATGAATTTTTTGACGCCAAGATTTTTACTGGTGATAATCCACTGGCTCAGTCTGCAATAGATGCTGCAAGAGAATGCGCGGATAAGGTTATTCTCGCAAGTAATCCACTTTTTCCATTGTCAGGTCAGGCTACCAGGTTAAAATGGGTAGGGCTTGAACCTAAAGATTTTGATTTGGTTACCAGCTATGAAAGTGATAGGTACTGTAAGCCTAATCCTAAGTATTATGAGGATATATGTGAGAGAATTGGTGTACAACCAGGCGAATGTCTTATGATAGGCAACGATGAGCTTGAAGATATGTATGCTGCAAGTAAGACAGGGATGGACTGTTATCTTGTTACAGATTGTGTTATTCCGAGTAGTGACCATCCTTGGGAGGGGGCAAAGGGTACGTTTGTAGAAATGGTAGAGTTTCTTAATAAGTAAAAAATAAATGTATACCAACATGTGGACAACAGGTTGACAATAGACATTTATATGATAAACTCTAATGTGTAAAAAACATTAGGAGTATATTATTATGAACAAAATGACAACTTATCAGCTTGTAGTAACAGCTTTATTTACAGCACTTATGTGTATTCTTGGACCTATTGCGTTGCCTATAGGCCCTGTTCCTATTTCATTAACCAATCTTATTATATATATAGCAGTATTTATAATTGGTACAAAATATGGAACTCTTAGCTACGTGGTATATTTGCTTCTTGGTGCAGTAGGACTTCCTATTTTTTCTGGTTATGCTGGAGGACTTGGAAAGCTTTCTGGACCAACAGGTGGATATCTTATTGGATTTATCCCAATGGCAATTATCTCTGGAATTGCAGTCAGTAAGTGGATGAAAAAGAAGTATATGATAGTTATCTTTATGGTGCTTGCTACACTTCTTGATTATGCGATTGGAACAGTGTGGTTTGTTTATCTTATGAAGTGCGAGATTTGGTATGCGCTAACTGTGTGTGTATTTCCATTTCTCATTGGTGATGGTGCCAAAATTGCGATTGCAATCATTCTTGGAAGCCTAATTCGTGGTAGACTTGTAAAAATAGGCTTTGTAAAGGCTTGATTGTTATAAAAAACAGTTGCAAATAAGTGGACGCGGATGTAATATCTTTTTTGCAATAATAATGCGTAATATATTACGCCAAGCAGTTCGGGTCCGATATCCTGCTTGTAAAACATTAAAACCAAAGGAGTAAAAATGAATAAGTTAAAAAAAGAACTGGAAGACATGAAACTCTTGCTGAGGAACGTGCCAAGTCTGGTTATCTCGTTGTTTTTTATTAGCGTGATAGTCATGAACCTCTTGGCCAATAAGGAGCTGTTCTCGGCCAAATATCTGGCCCTAGACTGCGGCTTTACCGTAAGCTGGGTTTCTTTTTTATGCATGGATATGATATGCAAGCATTTTGGGCCAAAGGCAGCAGCAAAAATCTCGGTTTTAGCTTTAGTTATTAATTTGGCAGTATGTTTATTATTTAAACTCATGAGTATGACACCTGGTATGTGGGGAGAGTTCTATACCTATGAGTCAATGGATGTTAATACTGCTCTTAATAACACAATTGGTGGAAGCTGGTATATAGTACTTGGCAGCAGTCTGGCAATGTTCATATCTGCTTTGTGCAATTCTGGATTGAATTTTGTTATTTCAAAGAAATTAAAGTCAGACAGCTATAAGGATTTTGCTATCAGATCATTTACATCAACTGCAATAGCTCAGTTTGTGGACAATCTGGTGTTTGCAACAGTAGTATCCCATGTTTTCTTTGGCTGGACATGGATACAGGTACTCACATGTTCACTTACTGGAGCAGTAATGGAGCTTCTTGGAGAAGTAGTACTTAGTCCTATGGGATACCGTGCTACCAAGAAATGGAAGGAAGAGCAGGTTGGTCAGCAGTATCTTGATTTTGTGGCTGCTGGTAAATAATCGAATTAAATCGGGTGGTTTCTATGGATATATTGATTACGGGTTCATCTAAGGGAATAGGTCGGGCTATAGCAATTAAGTTTTTGGATAATGGCCATAAAGTATATGGTATGGATATTATTGATAGCAGTATAGATAATATTAATTATGTACATATCAAGGCTGATGTAAGAGACAAGGCTTCATATCCAGATATCAAACCTCATATTATTATTAATAACGCGGGTGTTCAGGATAGTGGTGAGGATATTGATATCAATCTAAAGGCTGTTATTAGCATTACAGAGCATTATGCTTTTCACAATGATAATATAATATCTGTTGTGAATATCGGATCAGCGAGTGCTCATACTGGATCAGAGTTCCCAGAGTATGCAGCGTCAAAGGGTGGATTGATTGCATATACAAAGAACGTGGCTAATAGGCTGGCTCCAAAGGCGATATGCAATAGTATTGACCCAGGTGGTGTATTAACAGAACTTAATCGCTGTGTAATGGACGATGAGAACTTATGGAATCAAATAATGGAGCTTACGCCACTTAAAAGATGGGCCTCGCCAGAAGAAATAGCCGAATGGGTATATTTTGTTGGTGTAACCAATCGTTTTATGACAGGTCAGAATCTTCTTATTGATGGAGGAGAAGCTGGTAATACCAAGTTTATATGGCCTGAATAGTCATTAATTATAGTTATTATTGTAAAAGAAAAGACCTTGCATTCATCTAATAATGATAGCAAGGTCTTAAATTTTTTATTTAACTAATCTTTAATTAAATATTTAAAAGATCGCTGTATACTGCAAGCGCTCCATCTGTATCGTGTGCAAGTACCTTCTTAGCAAGTACCTTACCAAGCTGTACACCTTCCTGATCGAAGCTGTTGATGTTCCAAGCAAATCCCTGGTACATAACCTTGTTCTCGAAGTGAGAAAGAAGAGCACCCATTGTTTCAGGAGTGAGCTGATCACCAATAATGATACTTGATGGACGGCCGCCTTCAAATTTCTTGTTGCTATTTTCATCATCCTTACCACAAGCGAAAGCAACAATCTGAGCTGCAACATTGGCACAGAGCTTCTGCTGGCTTGTTGATCCCTGAATATCAACATCTAAACCAATCTGGCTATTCTTAAATCCAATGAACTGAAGTGGAATAATATCAGTTCCCTGGTGAAGAAGCTGGTAGAATGAATGCTGTCCATTAGTACCAGGCTCACCGTAAATAACTGGGCCAGTTGGATAACTGATAGGCTCACCAAATCTATTAACGCTTTTACCGTTAGATTCCATATCAACCTGCTGAAGGTGAGCAGGGAAACGAGAGAGTGCCTGAGAATATGGAAGAACTGCTGTACACTGCATACCAAGAACGTTTCTCTCATATACTCCAATAAGAGCATCAAGTAAAGCAGGATTCTTTTTGAGATCCTTATTGGCAGCAAGCTTATCCTCTGCTGCTGCACCATTTAAGAAGCGTGCGAATACGTCAGGACCAAATGCAAGTGAAAGAATTGCGCCACCAACAGCTGAAGAAGAAGAAAAACGTCCGCCAATATAGTCATCCATAAAGAATGCTGCAAGATAATCGCTTGACTTAGCAAGTGGTGATGTTTCAGAAGTAACAGCCACCATATGCTTTGAAGGATCAAGACCTGCCTTGCAGAGAGCATCCTTTACAAAAGATTCATTAGTAAGTGTTTCGAGTGTTGTTCCTGATTTTGACACAAGTACAAATAAAGAGTGTGCAACATCAATGGAATTAAGAACTGCGGCAGCATCATCAGGATCAACGTTAGAGATGAACTTAGCTTCCATCTTGAAGTTTCCTGTTTTTCTAGCCCAGTTCTCAAGTGCAATATAAATAGCTCTTGGGCCAAGATCTGATCCACCGATACCAATCTGAACAGCAGTTGTGAATCTCTCACCAGCTGCATTTGTTATTTCTCCTGAGTGAACCTTGTTTGCGAATTCTTCAATCTTCTTCTGCTGCTCTGTGTAGAATGTTCTTTTGTCAACGCCATCAGCATTAACAGGATTGCCAAGCTGTCCACGGCACATCTGATGAAGAACAAGACGCTTTTCACCAGTATTAATAACTTCACCATTATAAAGAGCTTCATACTTGTCAACGAGCTGAGCCTCATCAGCTAGCTTAGCAAGTACTGCTAAAATATCGTCATCAACTGACTTAGCTGCATAATTGAATGAGAGGCCTTCTGCCATAGGTACGCTATACTCCTTGGCACGCTTTGCGCCATTATCGCCTGTCATTACTGACTTAAGATCAACAGCCTTAGTCTTTGTAAGTTCCTGATAACTTGATAATGTATCAAGATTGTTCCATGAAACCATGATAAATCCTCCGTATATTATTTTTCTGTTTTCTTTTGAGTATTTTTATACAACTCAATCCAATTGCGATTATAACTGAAAAAGGCAAATAATACAATATTTACTAGGCTTAGAAGCCTTTCATTCTTGACACTAATATGGGGTTTTGCTACGATGAAAAAGTAGTCAATTTTTAAGCATTTTCATTGTATTTAATGCAAAAAAGGAGAAGTAATTATGTCTAATAAAGAGATTCCTTATAAGATTTATCTTGAAGAGCAGGAGATGCCTACGCA
Source organism: Lachnospiraceae bacterium (assembly GCA_045600085.1). GTDB lineage: Bacteria > Bacillota > Clostridia > Lachnospirales > Lachnospiraceae > NK4A136. The sequence continues at coordinate 44,875 of JAZRXF010000094.1, read as the reverse complement.
GTGGTACAACGTAAGAGCTGATATGAAAAATAAGCCAGCCCCACTTCTTAATCCTGGTACTCTTCAGCCAATGACAGCCGAGGAGCTTAGTGGAGTATTCTGTGAAGAGCTTGTTGCTCAGGAGCTTGATAATGACACTGCATATTTTGATATCCCTGATGAAATCAGAGATTTCTATAAGATGTATCGTCCATCACCACTTGTAAGAGCATATTGTCTTGAGAAGAAGCTTGGAACCCCAGCCAAGATTTACTATAAGTTCGAAGGTAATAACACATCAGGAAGCCACAAGCTTAACTCAGCTATTGCGCAGGCTTATTATGCTAAGAAGCAGGGACTTAAGGGTGTAACAACAGAAACAGGTGCAGGTCAGTGGGGAACAGCACTTTCTATGGCTTGTTCATATCTTGACCTTGATTGTAAGGTATATATGGTTAAGTGTTCTTATGAGCAGAAGCCTTTCCGTCGTGAAGTAATGCGTACTTATGGTGCCAGTGTTACTCCTTCACCATCAATGGAAACTAATATTGGTAAGAAGATGAATGCTGATCATCCAGGAACAACAGGAAGTCTTGGATGTGCTATTTCTGAAGCAGTTGAGGTGGCAACCTCTCTTGATGGATACAGATATGTTCTTGGTTCAGTACTTAACCAGGTTCTTCTTCACCAGTCAGTAATTGGTCTGGAGGCCAAAGCTGCTATGGATAAGTATGGTATTAAGCCTGATATCATTATTGGATGTGCAGGTGGTGGTTCAAACCTTGGTGGACTTATGTCTCCATTTATGGGTGAACAGCTTAGAGGAGAAGCTAACTATGAATTTATAGCAGTTGAGCCTTCTTCATGTCCAAGTTTAACAAGAGGTAAGTTCGCTTACGATTTCTGTGATACAGGTATGGTATGTCCACTTGCCAAGATGTATACACTCGGAAGCAATTATATCCCAGCTCCTAACCATGCAGGTGGTCTTAGATATCACGGAATGAGCCCTGTAGTATCTCAGCTCTATGCTGATGGACTTATGAAAGCTGTATCAGTTAAGCAGACAGATGTATTTGCAGCAGCAGAACAGTTTGCTAGAGTTGAGGGTATTCTTCCAGCTCCAGAAAGTAGCCACGCTATCAAGGCTGCAATTGATGAAGCTCTTAAGTGCAAGGAGACAGGTGAGGAGAAAACAATTCTCTTTGGTCTTACAGGTACAGGTTACTTTGATATGTATGCTTATGAAGCTTTCCATAACGGAACAATGGAATGTTATCTTCCAACAGATGAAGAGATAGCAGAAAGCCTTGCAAAGCTTCCACCAGTATAGGGATTTATAGATGCATATTATTAAAGGCCACGCGATGTGCGTGGCCTTTTTTGCAACTTTATATTCAGAAGCTTTGTTATTTCTCTTTTTTGCCAAGGACAAATGGAAAGAAACGATTAGTGATTAGTATCACCACTGTTTCAATTAAAAATACTATTATTACAATACTAGCTATAAAAAGTATGGTTAATAGTAAAGAACCTTCGTGGTTTTGAAGACATATTTGTGATAATTTAATGGCTATATACATAATATAACACTGCACGTGAGTTGCCATTATTATAAGAGAGTTTTTGCCGTAGAATTCCAGTAGTTTAACAGAAAACATATTTTTACAGATTAATATAATGCCAAGTGATGAAGAAATGGCAAGTGGGAAGTAGACGGCTATGTTTTTTAGTATAAGGAAATGGAAATCAACACAGCCATTAACTCTAAATAAAAGAACTGTAATCAACATCAAGGCAAGTCCTATAATGAGCTGGACCAACGAAAAGTCAGTTTTTCGTCCAAGAATCCATGTATAAGAATAATAACCAGCAACTACAAAAACAGATGCGATTATACCACGCAAAATTGCTCGAAGGAGTCCGCTTATTATATAAACAAATAGATTGGAAAGAACAGGATCCGTCATAGGGATAAAGTAATAGACTGATAAATACAAAAGTATCGATAATAAGACTGTAACAGGAATCACTATATAGGGCCTTATGAACTTTTTAATAAGAAGTAAAGCGCTTACCTCGGCAATAAAAAGAGCAGGTAAGAACCAGAGAACACCAACACCACTGAATATAAAAGATGAAGTGATATTAAAAATAAATGTATTCATATCAATATGATGAATACATACGTTCATAATATCAATTGGAATATAAATAAGAGAAAACCACAAATAAGGAATAAGTAGTCCGTGGGCTTTCTTTGTAATAAGTGTTTTGAAATCGGTGTTTGTCTCATTTTTTAAAGCGATTAGACATCCGGATATCACAAAAAAGAGAGGCATATGAAATGCAGATATAAAACCTCTCACACTTTCGCTGATATATTCAAGATGACCTAGTACAACCAGGAGGATACCGATGCCCCTAGCTAAGTCCAGATATGTCAAACGCTTATTGTTCATGGTTTTATTATAGTTTAATATATATGAAAAGACAATTTATGATTAGGTATTTAAAATTATGAAGGAATACTCACGCTGTGGTAACAAAATGTAATAATTAGGCAAAATCGATATTATGCTGTATAATAAATGATACGCCATAATTTTATGAATGATAAAGCGTGTCTTATATGGTGTGCTAAAAGCATCATAAGGAAGGGAGATATTATGGGAATATTAAGTATATTTGGTAAAAAGGATACAGCCAGATCAGGTAAGGATGTATCAGAAATAAACGAAGCAGTGAAAGCCGAGGAGCAGGCAAAGGTCATAGCAGATGAAGCTTCTGAGGCAGAAGTGACGGAAGAAACAAGCGAAGAGCAGAAAGAAACCTCTGGCAGTAGACCAGCTTTTGTCTATGGTGTTCAGGAGGTATTTGGACTTACTGACTCCAATGATATTGTTGTTATAGGTAAGGTTAAAGGCATGATCCGTATGGATGATGAGGTTATGATTACCAATCCAGGTGATGACCAGCCTGTTAGATGTATTTCTAAGGTTATTGGCATGGAAATCAATAAGACCAAGGTTGATCATGCAACTGATTGTCTTGTAGTTCTTAAAATATTAAATGGAGCAAATTCACTTCTTAAGATTGGTAGTGTTATTCATTCGGCTAATGCTAATAATAAAGAAATCCGTCAGGCATATATAAGCGCTCTTGGAGATTCGCTTGTTCTTATTAAGAACTTTGAGCTTAAGGATTTCGAAATCGAGAATATGAGTATTGCCGATGCTGCTGAGGCTTGGAAGCTTTACGGGTGGTATATATCTAAAAACGAGCTTGCTAAAACAGACGAGCAGAGAGCTGATTATAAGAAAAAGACAGAGCCTATTATTCAGCATATGTGTAAAAAGGTTCTTTCAGCTGATGAAATATATGTTGTATGTAATACACTTACAGGTGAGCCACATCTTTTCTCTAAGACAATTCGTCAGGAGCAGGGCTTTATGTGTACTCCTCCAGAGATTTTAATTGTTCCAGCAGCTTATGCCAATGAGTATCGTAAAATATATTCTAAGGGCAATATGGAGCTTAAGAGAATCACAAAGGGTAAGAATGGTGATGGAATTATTTCTTTCCTTTGGGATGCTTTCTATATCAATGGTGCTCTTGGTGCAAGTATTATTTCCGATATGTCTGGAGTTGTTGCTGAGCGTCTTATTCCAAAGCCTGATTATACAGGTAAGAATGAGTCAGAGATTCCAGTGACCAATCCAGATCTTACAAGATGGATTTTACTCTTAACACAGCTTGGACAGCCTAATGACGAAGAGTCAGAGATTATTTATAAGCTTTATCTTCGTTTTATGGCAAAAGAGCTTTTCAAGGCTAAGCTTCTTGTTCCTATCCAGACAGAAGGACCTATTCCTACACCTAATAAGGATGGGGTAGTTCTTTTCCCTGAAAATGTTAAGATTTCATTTTCTACAATGACAGGTAAAGAGGGTAATCGTGATGCAGTTCGTATGTATACTGATTACAAGAAGTACAATGCCGAGTTTACCAATGAATGGAACGCAATGGTAGGACCAGCCAGTGATATGATTAATACATTTGATGTAGCTATTAATATGTCTAGAGCATATAAGACAGGCTGCCTTATCAATCAGGATATGTTCAAAGAGTTAAAGGAATTGTGTAAATAATATGTTTGAAGCAGTTTATTATACAGTCGATAGTATTGATGGAGATTATGCCAATCTGCTTAAGGATGGTGATACTTCCGGAGAAACTAAACTAGTTGCAAGGGCGCTTCTTCCAGCGGAGATAGAAGTCGGCTCAAGAATTAAGTATGAGATGATGCAATATTCTATGGAAGTATAATCCATAGAATGTTGCTAAAGGGGAAAACATGAACAAGAAAACAGGCTATTTGGATGGGCTTAGACTACTGGCAATACTGATAGTAGTTCTCATCCATACTGTGTCTGGCGTATTAACTGGCTATTCAGACAGCTTGGAATTAGAACCTGCCAAGCTGAGCTTTTATAATAGTTTAAAAGATTTATGCACTTTAGGTGTGCCTATTTTTCTTATGATATCAGGTGCACTTTTTCTAAATCCTCAAAAAGTTATTACTATTAAAACTCTTTTTAGTAAATATCTTAGAAGGATAGTACTTGCACTTATCCTGTTTGGAACAGGTTATGCTCTTTTGGAAATTGTATTCAATTCCAGAAGTTTTGAAATTCGTTTTCTGTGGATGGCATTTTATGAGATGCTCCTTGGTAATACCTGGGGACATATGTGGTATCTCTATATGCTTATCTTTGTTTATTTGTTTATCCCAGCTTTAAAAATATTTGTAAATAATGCGTCTAAACAGACGTATTTTTATGTGCTTATAGTTTTATTTATTATAAGTTCAGTGCTTCCGTTTGTTAGAGAGTGTATGGGATTCTATTTATTTTTGAGTATCCCAGCAGTTCAGATATCGGAATTTGGTATATATATCTTCTATTTTTTAACAGGATACTATGTACATAATTATTTATTTGAAAAAGATTCCATAAAAAAGTCTTTTTACATCGTGACTATATTGCTTGGGATAAGTATTGTACTGATGATATTTTTAAGTGAGTACATGAAACTAGGCATAATAGTTAACTACAATTCAATATTTACAGTGCTATTATCGTTTATTGTTTTTGTACTTGCAAAGTTAACATTTGGTGAATGTAAGTTTGCAGGCCAAATTAGGGGAAATATATTTGGGGTGTATCTTATTCATACTTTTTTTATAAATCTTCTATATAAGGTATGTAATATTACACCACTTATGTTTGGAGGCTATATATTAATACCAGTATTTGTTATCGGGGTATTTCTTATCACACTTATGACGGTATGGATCCTGAGAAGGATACCGCCTCTTAGAAAATATATATTATAAAACAATACTATATTAGGTATGAAAGGAAACAATGATGGAACAGAACAAATCAGCAATTACAAGTGAAGAATTACAGAAAGCTGTCGGTATCTCTAATAAGATTCGTAGCTATTATGAGAGTAAGGTTGTTGGCCAGGAGTGGCTTGGATACGCTCTTTTAGTATCGCTTATAACCAATGGTCATATACTTCTTGAATCAGTACCTGGTCTTGCCAAGACAACAGCAGCCAAGGTTATGACAGAAGCTGTTCATGGTGAATTTTCACGTATTCAGTGTACACCAGATCTTCTTCCAAGTGATATTATTGGTACTCAGACATACAATATGGCCACTAATACTTTTGAAACAAAGCTTGGACCAGTATGTGCAAACTTTGTACTTCTTGATGAGATTAACCGTTCAAGTGCCAAGACACAGAGTGCCATGCTTGAGGCCATGCAGGAGAAAGCAATTTCAATTGGAGGTAAGACATACAAACTTCCGGATGTATTTATTGTAATCGCAACACAGAACCCTATTGAGCAGGAAGGTACTTATGTTCTTTCTGAGGCACAGCTTGATCGTTTCTTACTTAAGGAAAAAATTACTTATCCAGATGCAGGTCAGGAAATAGAAATCCTTAATCGTATTGAACAGGATGTGTTCTCTTCAGTTCAGTCAGTTGCAACACTTGAAGATATCAAGTTCCTTCAGGAGCTTTGCAAGAAGGTTTATGTTGATCCATCAGTAAAGAAATACATTGTTGATATAGTACAGGCCACACGTATTACAGATAAGATTCTTCCACCAGCTCTTTCTCAGTATGTAGCTATGGGATCAAGTACACGTGCAGCCATAGCATTTATGGAAGTAGCCAAGGCAGTAGCCCTTGTGAATGGACGTGATTACTGTACACCAGATGATGTAAAGAGCATGCGTTATAGTGTGCTTCGTCACAGAATTATGATGAATTTTGCAGCAGTAGCTGATGGAGTTGCTGAAGAAACAATTATTGATGCAATTATAGGAGCAGTTAAGACACCATGAATAGAATGAATTATATTTCCAGGATTGAAGCAAGCCTGAAGAGATATAAAACAATTCATACCAGAAAAGCTACGAGTCGTGTCATAGATGGATCGTACAATTCTATCTATAAGGGCAGGAGTCTTAACTTCGATGAGCTTCGTGAGTATGTTATAGGCGATGAAGTTAAGGATATCGACTGGAAGGCATCAGCAAGAAGTGGCAAGGTTCTTGTTCGTCAATATATTGCTGAGAAAAAACACAATGTAATGTTTGTGTTTGATGCTAACAGACGTATGCTTGCTGACACTGAAAAGGGCAACGAGAAAAGAGAAATGGCTATTCTAAGCGCGGGAACACTGGCGTATCTTGTTACACGTAACGGAGAGTATGTGAGTGCTTTATATAAGAGCGCAAAGGGTTTAAAGTGGCATCCATTTAAAACAGGACTTGCCAATGTTGAGAATATCCTTAATAGCTATCATAGAGATGTTACAGCAAAGAATACATCATCTTTAAACGATGTGCTTGAATATATTGTAAGAACTATGAAGCGTAAGATGATTATAGTAGTTGTTACTGACATTTCTGGAATGAGAGAAGTTACAGAAACAACTCTTAAAAGACTGCTTCTCGCCAACGATGTATTGTTTATCAATGTAAGTGATGGAGGTATGGCTGGTAAGAAGGTTTACAACATTGGTGGTAACAACTATGTGCCTTCATTCCTTACTCGTAGTAAAAAGCTTGCTAGACTTGAAAAAGAAAAAAGAGAACAGATTATCAAAGATTGTAATAATAAATTCAAGAAATATGGTGTATCCATGACAACAGTGGATGAGCCGGAAGATATTGATAATCGATTAATAGAATTGCTTGAAAAGCACAAGGTAGAGATGCGCTAAAATAGTTTTATTGGATAAAGAAGAGGTATTGAAGTGAATACAAAAGTTCAACTACAGGATATGTTTTCATATTCCAAGCTTCCTATTGTAATAATTGGATGTCTTGTAGTTTTATATATTGTTGTGCGTATAGCTATCGTGTATATTCGTAAGATGATCAAGAATAGGGCTAGGAATGCACGCAGGCCTAAGGTTGTAAATATACCAAAGGCAAAAGAGAAGTACCTTAAGAAACTGGACGTTCTTCGTAATAAATTTGAGAACGGCGAGGTTGATATACGAGGTGCTTATCAACGAATGAGTGTAATCATACGTGATTATATATATGCTGTGACAGGAAGAAGCGTTATCAGCTTTACACTTGAAGATGTCAAGAAGGCAGGTATGCCAGCGCTTCAGGCACTCATGGAGGAGTATTATAATCCTGAGTTTGCTAAACATTCAGAGGGTGATGTTATAGCATCAATTGAAAAGACAAAAAGGGCAATTGAAACATGGAATTAAAAAACATATACGCAATTTATATATGTGCTGGTGTAGCTTTGCTATTTATCTTTTTGGCATTTTTCCGATTTAGAAGGCGTGAAAAATACGGAAAAGGTAAAAAAGCTGTTGTACCAGATTATATTAAGGAGATTCCTTACTACCGATACAGATTTATCGCGTTTAGGATTCTTAAGTTCTTGGTTGGTGCTGCGTGTGTCGTAAGTCTTATGGCATCATCAATATTAATGGCACGACCATATATAACTGAAATTACAGAAACAGAGGAGTCATGTCGAGACATCATTTTATGTCTTGATGTATCAACATCAGTAGATGAGCTTAATTACTATCTATCAGATAAACTCATCTCCACAGTAGATAAACTTCAGGGCGATCGTTTTGGAATAATAATTTTTAACACTTCTCCAGTAATGATATGTCCGCTTACCACTGACTACGAGTATGTTAAGGAAATGCTTACTAATATTAAGAAGGCTCTTTCTGCACGTAACTATTATTATTCAGATTTTGGTGACGGCGATAATTTTGATTTTGACGAGTCCCTGTATCTCAGTGAGTTTATAGGCAATGGTACTCTTGTAGGTAATGAAAGAGGTTCTTCACTTATAGGTGATGGTCTTGCATCAACGACCTGTGTTTTCCCGGAAGAGGAAGAAGATGAGGAGAGAACAAAGTTAGTTATATTTGCGACAGATAATGAACTTTGTGGTGAGCCATTTGTAACATTACCTCAGGCAGGAGAGTTATGTGAAGAGAACGGTATCGTTGTATATGGTATTGGTACCGATTTTATGTATGGTAGCGAGCGAGATGAAATGAAAGCTGTAGTAGAAAATACTGGTGGTAAGTTCTACATTGCAGAAGACGAAGATACAGTGAGTCAGATAGTTAAGGATATAGAGAAGCATGGTAAAAATACTGTTAAGATTGACAGGAAGGTTACAGAAACAGAATTTCCTGAAAAGCCATATATTTTACTTCTGATATCCGTATCATTAATGATGTTATTTGCAAAGATTGCTAGATTATAGATGTGGAGTATTATAGATGTTTCCAATTATTCTAGAAGATATAAGAATAAATCCAATATTGCCAATATGGCTGGTAGCCATTATTTGTGTATTACTTCTTTTCTGTAAAAGAAAGGGTGTTTTGCCTTATATTCGTCAGATAATACTGATTGCATTAATATTTGTGCTTAACCTACGTATTCAGATACCAAAGGAAGGTATACCAATTGAAACTGAGAAAGTTGAGGCATACGTTTTGTTCGTAGTGGATGACACAATAAGTATGGTGGCCAACGACTACGATGGTGAAAATTTTTATACAAGACTTGATGCAGCAAAAAGCGATTGTCGTTATATTTTAGATGAACTTCAGGGATGTAAGAGTACAGTCATATCATTTCATAATACAGCCCAGGTTCTTACTCCTATTTCTGAGGATGATAATTATACATTTGGTATGATTAATGCTATTTATCCATTATCATCGCTTTATGGACATGGTACTTCAATTAATGTATGTCAGGAGCTTGTAGAAAGTAACCTTAAGAAACTCCATGAAAAAATGGATGGAAAAGTTCTGATATTCTTTATTACAGACGGTGAAATGAATAAGGACGATGCCCTTGAATCATTTGCTAAGTGTAAAAAGTATATAGATGGAGGGGCAGTTCTTGGCTACGGAACAGAAAGTGGCGGCGAAATGTTCCTAAAGGATCAGTACTCAGGCGAGTATGAACAGGTTTCATACTATGACTGGGATAAGGGATATAGTGAGATTACAGTATCTGAATATGATCCTGACAATGCTAAAAGACTTTCCAAGGACCTTGGTGTTACACTGATTCATCGAGAGGGTGATGATGATTTTGATGCGTTAGAGGACCTTGTAGAAGGAATTAAGGAAGATACATTATCTAACACAGAAAATGGCGTTGAAAATGTATATGGTGATGTTTATTACATTTTTGCATTGCCAATTGCATTACTATTAGCATTTGAATTTATTAGTTATAAGAGAAAGGGAAGCGTAGATGAAGAGAGTATTTAATGCTGCCTGGGTTCTGTTATTCCTGGTTTTGATGGTATTTGTTGTGAACTATGCAAGCAACGAAGCTATGATAAAGTCATACAATAATGGAATCTATGAGAAAAATAATTTGGCGCTACTTGGTTTTACAGAGCCATATATTTCTCATTATAATCAGGGTAATAATTATTATCAGCAGGGCTATTATGATTTGGCAATAGATGAGTACGAAAAAGCACTTGGCTATTCAATGCCAGAAGAAACTGAGTGTATGGTCAGAATTAATATGGCGCTTGCTATCACAGCCCCAATAGATAAAAAGAAAATTACAGTTCATAATCTTATGGATAATATCGCCGTTCTTCGAGAGGCCGAGGAGGTCCTTACAGAGAATGGTTGTGCCAATGATAAAGGAAAAGGGCACAGCGAAAAAGCTCAGCAGCTCTACAATGATATTGAGGAGTTTATTGATGAGCTTGGTGTAGTAGTGAAGTTCGTTAAAGAAGATGAAGAGGGCAGAAAGCTTAGTGGAGCTACCATTCAGATTCTTGATGAAAATGGTAAGGTTATGTATGAATATGAGACATCAGATACACCTTATCTTGAAAAGGGCTTTAGAATAGGCCATACCTATACAATGAAAGAAACTAAGGCACCTGAAGGATATGTTGAGGCACCAGACGTGGTATTTACTGTGGAGCAGGATGGATCTGTTTCATATGAAGGTAAAGATAATAAGAGAGCTTATAATGAGGTTGTAATGATCGATAAGGTTGACGAGAATTCGCCTCAGCCTCAGCCACAGCCTAATCAACCTGTGGAAATAGTACCGGATCCTAATGGTGATCCGATAACTATAGCTCCATATGATCCGACAATAACAATTGGAGAGCGTCCTATTATTACAGTCACAAACTACGAATATTATGATGGTGAGCCATGGTAGTTTAAATATGTTATAATATTGATTGCACGTACTGATTTAGATGATTCTAAACTGGTAGGTGCAATCATTTGTGTTTAATATAAGTTGTTATTATAAGGAAATATGAAAAAAGAGAGGTGCCGTTATGTTTGATGCAGCTAAAGTGAAAGATGAATGTGTGCAGTGGATACGTGACTTTTTTGAAAAGAATGGTCCAGGATGCAATGCTATAATTGGTATTTCTGGTGGCAAGGACAGTAGTATCGCAGCAGCTCTTTGCGTAGAAGCTTTGGGAGTAGATAGAGTAATAGGTGTGCTTATGCCTTGTGGTGAACAGGCTGATATAGCATCTTCTTATGAGCTTGTTAATCATCTTGGTATCAAGCATATGGTTATCAATATTAAAGATGCAGTAGACGGGCTAACTAAAGCTCTTCCATTTGATGTGTCAGTACAGACTAAAACCAATATTCCTCCAAGAGTGCGTATGACCACGCTTTATGCTGTAGGTCAAAGTCACAATGGTAGAGTTGTTAATACTTGTAATCTTTCTGAGGACTGGGTTGGTTATTCTACAAGATATGGAGATGCAGCAGGTGACTTTAGTCCGCTTAGCTTTATTACTGTTACAGAGCTCAAGCAAATCGGTAAGCTTATTGGGCTTCCAGACAGCCTGGTTGAGAAGACACCAACAGATGGTCTTCAGTCTAAAACAGATGAAGATAATCTTGGTTTCAAGTATGCAACTCTTGATAAATATATTAGAGGAATTGAAGAGCCAGATCCTGAGACAAAGGCTCTTATTGATAGAAAGCATGAAGCCAATCTTTTCAAGCTTCAGTATATGCCATGCTTTGATCCTAAGATTACATATTAATCAAAGGGTTATATTACATTTGTGAAAAACGGAGTTTATTATGAAAATAGTAGTTTTAGCAGGCGGTACAAGTACAGAAAGAAATATCTCGCTTGTATCAGGTAAAGGAATATATAAAGCACTTAAAAACAGGGGACACAAGGTAGTACTTGTTGATGTTTTTTTGGGCGTAGATATTGAGAGCGCTGATAATATCTTTGATATGGATCATGACTGGGCTGCAGATATTCAGGCAGATGCTACAAAAGAACCAGATATCGCTGCAGTCAAGGCTCTTAGAGAAGATGGTGGTAAGTGCTTCTTTGGTCCTAATGTTCTTGAAATATGTAAAGCGGCTGACGTGGCATTTATGGCTCTTCATGGTGCCAATGGTGAGGATGGACGTATTCAGGCCACTCTCGAATTACTCGGCGTTCCATTTACAGGAACTGATTATATAACAAGTGCTATCTGTATGGATAAAGCGCTTACTAAAAAGCTGTTTGATACTAATGGTATTCCTAATGCTAAGGGTTATGATATTTCAGTTAATGAGGAACCAATTGATATAGGTTTTCCAGCTATTGTTAAGGTTAATACAGGCGGTTCATCGGTTGGCGTGTATATTGTAGACAATATGGACGAGATGAAAGAAGCTTTTTCAAAGGCTGCAAAATATGATGGACGTGTAGTAGTAGAGCAGTTTATTAAGGGACGTGAGTTTACCTGTGGAATAATAGATGGTAAGGCACTTCCTATCGTTGAAATAGCGCCTAAGGAAGGTTTCTATGATTTGTCCAATAAATATAAAGCAGGCGCCACTGTAGAGATATGTCCTGCTCCTATTTCTAAAGAGAAGACAGAAGAAATACAGGCCATAACAGAGAAGGTATTTGATAAATTACACCTTCGTTCATACGCTCGTATTGATTTTATGATGGACGAGAATGAAAATGTATATTGTCTTGAAGTTAATACACTTCCAGGCATGACACCAACATCCCTTCTACCACAGGAGGCCGCAGCTGTTGGTATGGATTATGAGGCTCTGTGCGAAAAATTAATAGAGGTATCTATTTCATGAAGAATTTAACTCTAGAGAATATAGCAAAGTCATGTGGTGGTGAGTTACATTTTGCTGATAAGGCAGATATGACTATGGAAGCAACTGGAGCAGCCATTGATTCGAGAAAAATAGAAAAAGGCAATATATTTGTTGCAATTAATGGCGAAAGAACGGATGGTCATTTATATATCAATGAAGTACTAAATAATGGTGCTTTGGTGGCGATATGTGAGAAGCTTCCGGAGAATCCATGTGGTCCTTGTATATTAGTTGATAATTCAGTTAAGGCTCTTCAGGCTGTAGCCAGATTTTATAGAGATCAGGTTGGCGCTAAGGTTGTTGGTATAACAGGTAGTGTTGGAAAGACCAGTACGAAGGAAGTAGTAGCAGGTGTTCTTTCTGAAAAATATAGGACTTATAAGACAGAGGGCAACCTCAATAATACTATCGGAGTACCTCTAACAGTTCTTCGCATCAAAGATGATATTGAAATAGCAATAGTCGAGATGGGCATCAATCAGTTTGGCGAGATGAGTATATTAACTAGTGTGGCCAAGCTTGATGTGGCGATAATAACAAATATTGGAGAATGTCACTTAGAGTATCTTGACGACAGAGATGGTGTTCTTCGTGCAAAGACAGAGATTTTCGAAGGTCTAAAAGATAATGGAATAGTTGTTCTTTGTAATGATGATGATAAACTGGCTACGGTTAAAAGCGTAGGTGGTAAAAAGCCGGTCTTTTACGGAATTGACAATGAGAATTCGGACTATGTTGCTACGAGCGTAGTTTCGCATGGTCTTGACGGCTCTGAGTTTGAAATATCTGGCCCAGACAATATGAGATTTGTCGCTAGTATTCCACTTCCTGGTAAGCATATGATTAGCAATGCTCTTGCTGCAACTGCAGTGGCAAGATATTTTGGTATGACCGAGGAAGAGATAACTGCTGGTTTTTCACGTCTTACGTCGGTTGGTGGGCGTAATAATGTAATAAAGCTTACTAATATTACCCTCATCGATGATTGTTATAATGCTAATCCAACATCCACAAAAGCTTCACTCGATATGCTTCGAAGTGTTGCTGGTGGCAAGGTTGCTATTCTAGGTGATATGTATGAGCTTGGCAAGGATGAAGCAGAGTATCATTTTGATCTTGGTGGATATGCAGCTCTTTGCATGCTGGATAAAATAATATGCATTGGTGAGCTTTCAAAGAATACATATGAAGGCGCCATGAAGGCTAAAGCTGCCCTTGTTTATCACTTTGCAACAATAGAAGAAGCTCTTACTGAGCTTTTGAATATCATTACGAAGGGTGATACCGTACTTTGTAAGGCATCCAATGGTATGAAATTTAGTAAAATAGTTGATTTCCTTAAGGAAAAAAATGAAGAAATATAAGTTATCGAAATTATTAATATTACTTATATTGATAGCGTCATTAAGCATGACAGGTTGTAGTCCAGTGCTCTATGGGAGTACAGTTATGGGCGACTGTGAACTTAATGTCGCTTTCTTTAATGTGCTTCCAAGTGCCTTTGAAGGTACATTTCAGTCTATTAACGAAGATATTCGTAATCAGGTAATTATTGAGGTTGAACTGCAGAATATTATTACTGAGCGTAAATATCTTATAACTCTTAGTCCTTCCAATGGCTACGTGTACACAGCGAAGTTCACTCCTGGAACCTATAGGGTTACTGGTGTTGAGGGTTCTATGAGCAAGTATACAGGTATGCATTTAACATCAGGAAGCGATACTGTAGAGCTTGAGAGAGGCAGTGCTAAAAATTTAAGTATCTATATTGATAATGAAGAGGAGTTTCAGGCTTTTCAAAACAACTTAAAGCCTGATATGTCCATAATAACCGCAGGAAAGTTCCAGAGACAAATATGGATGGATAGTGAGCTTATCAATATCCAGGATATTACGTCACATATTTTTGTTGATAATGATACTATGGTTAAGCCTTATGCTAAGTGCGAGATACGCGATGAAAACAAAGGTATTACAGTTACTTATCTCAACAATAGCTCTGAGGTTAAAAGCTGGAGAGCATGTAAAGTAATAGGTGTGACCCTTGAAAAGAGCTGTGCACTTATATCAGGTGGTGTAACTCTTGGTATGAAAACTGACACTGTATGCAACAGGAATACTGGTATTTATGGCGAGCCCCATGGATTTGAAGGAGTCGCTATATATGGACTTCCGATAGGCGATTTACGAGCAGTATACAGGGATGAGAATTCAGGAGATAAGCTTAGTCTTGAGCTTGATTCTATGAATGGTTATATTACGGGTATTACTTACGAGCTTGAAGTATATGAATAGGATGGGCTAATGGGTAATTTTTTAAGAGTTATAAAAATAAATATATATTCCATTCTGGCGTTGCCTTTTTTAGTGCTAGCAACACTTTGCAAGCTGGTGGCCAAGGCGCTTTCCCGTATAAAGATCATATTTACTATGGGATTGATTACTGGGATAGTAATACTTATCATTTCAGTGATGAAAGAACCAGGCAGGATACTTGAATTGTTAGGTAGTGGCCTGGGTATAACAGTTGGGCTTGGACTGGTGCTGGTCATACTAAAGGTTGCTTTTCAGGTTGTATCATTTATACTTACCAATTTATATCACCTTGCGGTAGGATTTTTTGATACCTTGTATATGGTATCATTCAATGTATATCAAAGCCTCGAAAAGGGCTGTAGTAAAGATTATGAATACCTTAGCCTTACTGGACCGCCAGTCGTATTCATGGTTCTGTGTTTGTTTTATATGATATTAAAACTAATGAACTACGTGATTAAGCTTTTTATTCAGCTTTCGCTGGTAGCATTTATTCTAATTTCAGTAGGCTTTGCCATCTATTTGTATGTATATACTGCAGGCAGTATTGAGAGTACATTTGGACTTAGTTTTGGTCAGTATTTTGCAGCCTTTGACACTGTTTCAAAGATAGAAAGTGTTGTATTATATGTGGTCCTTGTTGCAGATGTTTTCGTAATACTGGTTAGTCTTGGTCTTGAATGGAAGGAATGGTCCAACGAGCTTACTTTGGGTGAAGCGGATTACGATCGTTATTCCAAGGCATTTGAAGGTTATGATGACTATATGGAAGGCATCGAGTCTGAGGATGATGAGGGCTACGAGTACTTCCTTACCGTAGATGAACATCTTGCAGATATTAATGCATTTTTGGATGAGGTAAGGTATTCAATAGACATTGATGATAATCCTCTGCTAGAAAATGCATGTAATGAGTATCTTAGAAATCTGTCAGAAATATCTGATGAGATATCAGCCAGAAATGGAAAGGTATCTTCGGACGAATTGATGAGAATGAAACCATATATTCGGCAGCTCGATAAACAGAAGGATAAGATTAGAAGAATGCTTGAAAAGCAAAATGAAATCCTCGACAATCCAGCCAAGAATTCAGTATTCTTTAGTGGATGTACAACAAGAACCAAACTTGATAAAAGGTATAAGTCACTTTGTAAGGCTTATCACCCTGATGCAGAGGGCGGCGATTCCAAGACATTTATGGTGTTAACAGAGGAATACAATAGATTAAAGGAAATGATGGATATGTCTGAGCAGGCCGCTGCACCAGATGAAATGTAAAACTTAAAAAAGAATTGGAAAGAAAATATGGAAAGACTGCTTATTAAAAATGGAAAAATAATAGATGGAATATCAAAAGCTGCGTACATATCAGACATACTATGCGAGGACGGTATAATAGTAAACATTGCTGACAATATAGAAGCAAAAGACGCAAAGGTAATAGATGCTGGTGGGAAATATGTTGTTCCAGGCCTTGTTGATGTACACGTTCATTTTAGGGATCCAGGATTTGAGTACAAAGAGGATATATATACTGGAGCAAAAGCAGCAGCAAGAGGTGGCTTTACATCAGTGGTGCTTATGGCCAATACAAAGCCTACAGTGGATAATGTTGATACACTTTCTTATATACAGAACAAGGGCAGAGATACTGCTATTAATGTATATACATGTGCTACAGTTACTATGGGAATGGAAGGTCAGACAATGACTGACATGGATAGCCTTTATGAAGCTGGAGCAGTGGGCTTTACTGATGATGGAAAACCTATTATGGATGCCGAGCTTGTTAGAAAAGCTATGCTCAAAGTTAGTGAACTTGGTGTTCCAATAAGCTTTCATGAAGAGAATCCTGCATTTATTACTAATAATGGTGTTAATAAGGGTGAGGCATCAGAGCATTATGGAATAGGTGGTTCTCCAAGAGAAGCAGAGATTGATTTGATAGCGAGAGATATTGAAATAGCTAAAGAAACAGGCGCAGATATCAATGTTCAGCATATTTCTTCTAAAGAGGGCGTAGAACTAGTAAGGTCTGCCAGAACTTCCCATAAAAACATACATGCAGAAGCAACGCCTCATCACTTCTCATTAAATGAGAAAGCAGTAATAAAGTATGGAACCAATGCAAAGATGAATCCTCCTCTTAGAACAGAAGAGGACAGACTTGCTATTATAGAGGGACTTAAGGATGGAACAATTGATCTTAT
The DNA here is from genome assembly GCA_045600085.1 of Lachnospiraceae bacterium. Taxonomy (GTDB): domain Bacteria; phylum Bacillota; class Clostridia; order Lachnospirales; family Lachnospiraceae; genus NK4A136. The sequence continues at coordinate 27,631 of JAZRXF010000094.1, read as the reverse complement.
AGCAACAGATCATGCACCTCACAGTAGTGAAGAGAAGGCTCAGGACATAACAAAGGCTCCAAGTGGAATAATTGGATTGGAAACAGCACTTTCCCTTGGTGTAACCAATCTTGTTTTGCCAGGTTTTCTTAGCATGAGTCAGCTAGTGGAGAAGATGTCTACCAATCCAGCAAAGCTCTATAAGCTTGATGCTGGAACCATCAAGGTTAATGGTAAAGCTGATATGATTGTAGTTGATGAAAATGCCGATGTTGTATATACGACATACGAGTCAAAATCATCCAATACTCCATTTACAGAGATGCCTCTTAAGGGTAAAGTAATGTATACTATATGCAATGGAAAAGTTGTATATGAATCATAGAGAAATAAGTAAAAATAGTGCGAATAAATAGCTGGAGGAATAAATATGAAGAGAAAAGAGAAGGCAGTAGTATATAGCCACGAAAAACTTGCAGACGGGGTGTACTCGCTTTGGATTGAAACATCTATGGCAAAGGAAGCTAAGGCTGGTCAGTTTGTTGGTGTATATCTTAATGATGGAACAAAGCTTCTTGCAAGACCAATCAGCATATGTGATGTCGATAGAGAAAAGGGTCTTCTTAGAATGGTTTATAGAGCAGCTGGTCAGGGTACAAAACAGCTTTCCACTTATGAAAAAGGAACAGCCTTAGATATCATTGGTGTTCTTGGTAATGGTTATGACACAGAATCTATGAAAGGTAAGAAGGTTATCGTTGTAGGTGGTGGTATTGGTATTCCTCCAATGTTACTTGCCGCTAAGTCTATCGATGCTGATATCAAGGTGGTTCTTGGTTATTCTAACGGTGATTTGTTCCTTGAAGATGAATTTGAAAACGAGGCGGATATGTATATTGCCACAGTTGATGGCAGCGTAGGTACTAAAGGTAATGTTATTGATGCTATTAATGAAAATGGTATAGAGGGTGATATTATTATTGCCTGCGGACCTATGCCAATGCTTAGAGGTATTAAGCAGTATGCCAAGGAGCATAATATGGAAGCTTTTATATCTTTAGAAGAGCGTATGGCATGTGGAGTTGGAGCATGTCTTGGATGTGTATGTAAAACAGTTAATAAGGATCACCACACCAACGTGAACAATACAAGAATATGTGTGGAAGGACCAGTGTTTAATGCGAAGGAGGTAGAGATTTAATGAATACTAAGGTAAATATAGCTGGAGTTGAATTAAAGAATCCCGTAATGACAGCATCTGGAACATTTGGTTCTGGTATGGAATATGGAGAATTTGTTGATCTTAATAAGCTGGGTGCAGTTGTAACCAAGGGTGTTAGTAACGTGGCTTGGCCAGGTAATCCAACACCAAGAGTGGCAGAGGTAACTGGTGGTATGCTCAATGCAATAGGTCTTCAGAATCCAGGTATTGATGTGTTTATTGAAAGAGATATACCTTTCCTTAAGCAGTATGATACTAAAATTATTGTGAATGTATGTGGTCATTCGGTGGAGGAATATCTTGAGACAGTTGATAAGCTTGCCGATCAACCAGTCGATATGCTTGAAATAAATGTTTCATGCCCAAATGTAAAAGCAGGAGCAATTCAGTTTGGCCAGGATCCAAAGGTTTTGGAAAGCGTTACAAAAGAGATAAAGGCTCATGCTAAGCAGCCAGTCATCATGAAGCTTAGTCCTAACGTTACAAGTATTAAGGATATGGCTATGGCGGCTGAGGCAGGTGGTGCTGACGCAGTATCTCTTATTAATACACTTATTGGAATGAAAATAGATATATATAGAAAACAGTTCGTTCTTGCCAATAAGACTGGTGGTTTTTCAGGTCCAGCTGTTAAGCCGGTGGCTATTCGTATGGTATATGAAGCATCTCATGCTATTAGTATTCCAGTTATTGGTATGGGCGGAATAGCTTCAGGAGAGGATGCCATTGAATTTATGATGGCAGGTGCAAGTGCAGTATCTGTAGGTACAATGAATTTTGCTGAGCCTAGAACTACCGAGATGGTTATTCGAGGTATTGAGGAATATATGCTCAGTCAGGGTATGACAGATATCAATGAAATCGTAAGATTGTAATTACAAAAGGGCAAGGCTTGGGAGTAGCTAATGATAACACTTAAGGCATATGCAAAAATTAATATTGGACTTGATGTAACTGGTAAGCGCGAGGATGGATATCATCTTATAAAAACAGTTATGCAGCAGGTTGACCTTTATGACATAGTATCGCTAGAGAAGGCTGATGGTATTAGTTTTGAAACGAATAGTGGCGATGTACCTGTTGATGATACTAATCTTGCCTGCAAGGCAGCAAGACTTATGATGGAAAAGTATGGTATTGCAGGAGTTCATATTAACCTTGATAAAAGAATACCTGTTGCGGCAGGTATGGCAGGTGGCAGCACCGATGGTGCAGCAGTGCTTGTTGGAATCAATGAGCTTTATGAGCTTGGGCTTAGTATGGACGAGTTATGCCAGGTTGGTGTTAAGCTCGGTGCGGATATTCCATTTTGCATTAGGGGAGGCTGTGCATTATGTGAAGGTATTGGCGAAATTATGACTGATATCGATAACAATGCCGATATGTTCGCTCTTATAACAAAGCCTAATCTTTTTGTGTCAACTCCACATGTGTATAAGGGACTGGGGCTAGAAGTTGGACCGGCCGAGGGAGAAGGACATCCAGATGTGGATAGTGTAATAGAAGCCCTAAAAAAAGGTGATGTGGCCAAGGTGGCTTCTACAATGGGCAATTACCTTGAAAAAGTGACTGCATCTGAGTATGACATAATAGATGAGTTGAAAAATGATATTATGGCAGCAGGAGCCCTTGGAAGTAATATGAGTGGTTCTGGCCCAACAGTTTTTGGGCTTTTTGACAATATGCAGGCTGCAGCTTTGGCAGAGGCCGAGCTAAGGAGTAAATATCCTGATATATTTGTAAAGGCCACAGGAGTTATTAATGGATGATTTTTTACGAATAGTTAATGATGAATATTTGCCACTTCGAGATGTTGTTTTTAAGACATTAAGACAAGCCATTATTATGGGTAATCTTGAGCCAGGGGAACGACTTATGGAAATGGATCTTGCATCCAGGATGGGTGTAAGTCGAACTCCTATACGAGAAGCAATGCGTATGCTCGAACTTGAAGGCCTTGTTATTATGGTGCCAAGATGTGGTGCCAGAGTGGCCAAGATATCATTCAAAAATCTTAAGGATGTTCTTGAGGTACGAGAAGCTCTTGAAGAACTGGCTATAACGCTTGCGTGTCATCGTATCACAAAAAAACAGCTAGAAGAATTAAGAGCAACCAGTGATAAATTTGAACAGACAGTTAATGAAGGCAACGAAGCCAAGATAGCAGAAGCCGATGTACGCTTTCACGATATTATTATCGAAGCTAGTGGCAATGAAAAGCTGGTTCAGATGATGCAAAATCTTTCAGAGCAAGTGTACAGATTTCGATATGAATATGTTAAAGATGTATCTATACATGGCGAACTGGTGCGTGAACATAGAGCTATGCTGGAAAGCATTGAAAAAAAGGATCTGCAGGAAGCAGTTAAGACGGTTAAGAATCATATTACTAAACAGGGACAGGCAATTATACGTAATCTGAACCTTGAAGAAATGGAAAAACATGAGTGATAAGAAAAAGGTCTTTGTCGATACCAGACAAAAAAGTATAGACAATGATGATGTAATAAAAGAATCCTATGTATATGAGGGTAAGGCAGGTCGTGTAGGTGATACTTATTGTATTATTTATGACCAGATTGAAGACGAGACAGAAGAAATAATTAAGAATATCATAAAGGTTGAAGGTGAGCACAAAGTCACAAGAACTTCTAAGGGAACAGGGCAGGCTGGAATGGTTTTTGAAAATGGTAAAGTGACAAAGTGTAGCTATAAGACACCATATGGTGTGATTAATATGTCTTTCTTTAGTAAGAATGTTCAGTGTATTAGGAAGCCTGAGGAATTTGAAATAGTGCTTGAATATATTCTGTCCATTGACAATGTGCCAACTACAGAAGTTTTTATGAGAATTCGTGCACAGCTATAAACATTTTGTATTTTAGTCCGATATAATAGATAAGCAAAGGTGTCAGGATGATGTTTTTGCTAAAAAAATAATACAAGGAGGTAGGATATGAACGTAAACGGAATTACGGATGTGGCTAGCGCTTATGGTGCTTATCAGGGTACAGCTAATGCTTCTTCAAAGAAGCCTGATGAGACCAAGGAAGAAGTAAAGAGCGCGTTTGATAATGAGGGCGTAGTATATGAGAAGTCCAGTGAAACTGAAAGTAAAGCAGCTTCAACTAATAAGTATACTAAAAACCCAGAATTAATAGCCAAACTGAAAGCGGATGCTGAAGCAAGAACACAGCAGCTTCAGGATATTGTAACAAAGCTTATGACACAGCAGGGTAAGACATATAATGCTGCCAATGGTCTTAAGAGCTTTTACGAGAGTCTTGAGGTTGATGCTGCAACAAAAGCACAGGCACAGAAAGATATTGCTGAAGACGGTTACTACGGAGTAGAACAGACATCGTCTCGAATATTTGACTTCGCTATGGCGCTCACAGGTGGTGATCCCGACAAGATGGACAGCATGGTTGAAGCCTTTAAAAAGGGCTATAAAAATGCTGAAAAGACATGGGGTGCTCAGCTTCCAGACATATGTAAGAATACATATGATGCGGTGCTAAAGAAATTCGATGACTACAAAAACGGTGTGGCTGCAGCTGACGAGACCTAAGGGTAAGGCGAAGCTATCATCGTAAAACTAAAGAAAAAGAATAACGAAAACAAAACAAGAAAAACAAAACTAGAATATACAAAACAAGAAAAACATTAGAAAAACGAGAAAAGAATTTTAAAGAAAATAAGAAACAAAAAATAAAAAAATCCCAACCGTATTCCTATGGTTGGGATTTTTGATTTAGAAAACTATTTAACTGGTCTTGAACCAGCCTTTTCCTGAGCCTTTTCAAGAGCTCTCTTCCAGAATCCCTTCTTGACCTCATCCTTCTTTATGGCTGTGCCATGAAGGCTCTTGATACCTACAATATACATACCGCTTACTTCAGCTTTAACCTCTTTTTTTACAGGTATATAATCATATATCTTTTCATCACAGAACATTGTGAGTACCTGTGGTCCGACCTTAACCTTTACAAGAGGTGCCTTGATGTTCTTAGAAAACTTAGGAACCTGACTCATAACAGCCTGTGGAAGGTTGGCATCTTTTATTTTCATTCGTTTCTTATCTATAACTAACATCGTTACAGTTTGCTTGTTAGCTTCTAATAATGATTGCTGTTCATCCTGCTTCTTCTGAAGCTTTCTGCCAGCAAAGTAAAGGACTACAAGTAGTATAACCAATACTGCGATTACGATAAGAGTTACTATTAACCAAGTAGGCAATGGTTTGTCCTCCTTATACATTTTTGTATCGAATTTGTCATAGGCAAAATTCGACTAGAAAATATTTTATCAAAATTCGCCCAAAATCGCAAGAATTTGATGATTTGTGTTAAAATATATGGTAATGAGAAAATATATAAAAATAAAATGGATAAATGTGCTTTTTAGCGTAATACTTATCACTTCAACATTGTTTTTAACTACTGTCGAAGCTTTGGCAGACAAGACCTCGGATGAGCTTAAGGATGAAAAAGATAAGACTGAGCAGGAAAAGGAAGAAAACGAAGGAAAGTTAAGCGCTACCAATAGCACCATATACTCGCTTACATCGGAGCTAGGAAGTGTTGAGGATAGCATAGAAGAGACAGAAAGTGCTCTTACACAGATCATGCTTGAGCTTGAACTGTTAGATATAGATATCGCGGCCAAGGAGGTAGATATCGAAAATGCAACTAATGCGCTTAATGATGCGATAGTTCGTGAGCAGGATCAGTATGATGCCATGAAAATCCGTATACAGTATTTGTATGAAACAGGCAATGAAGATCTACTAACTGTTTACATGGAGTCTGGAAGTATAAGCGAAGCGCTTACTAGAGCCGATTATATAGAAGGACTGTATAGCTATGATAGGCAGATGCTTACGGAGTATCAGAATACTGTATTAGAAGTAACTGAGCTTAAAACTGCGCTTGAAGGAGAAAAAGAAGAGTTACTATCTCTTCAGGCTGAGTATGAGGAAGAGCAGGAGAATATGGAAGTTGTCATAGACGAACTTCAGGCACTTTCTGATAATTATGCAGCTAGAATATCAGCAGCTCAGAGTCAGGCCAATCAGTATGCAGCAACCATTGCAGCTCAAAATGCTGCAATACAAAATCTTGATGCAATGATAACTGAAGCAGAGGCTGAAGAGGCAAGAAAGAAAGCTGAGGAAGAAGCAAAGCTTCTTGCAGAGGCAGCAGCAAATGGCACGGGCGTAACAGTTACAACTACGGGTAATGTTACTTACGATACAACTCCTATTTACAATTCGGGTGGTAGTGATCTTGGCAAGGCCATTGCCAATTATGGCTGTCAGTTCATTGGTAACCCATATGTATATGGTGGAACAAGCCTTACAGATGGTGCTGATTGTTCAGGTTTTACAATGTCTGTTTACAAGAATTTTGGTTATAATCTACCGAGATCGTCATCAGCTCAGCAAAGTGTTGGACGCGCTGTATCCTACAGTGAAGCGCAGCCAGGTGATATTATATGTTATCCAGGTCACGTTGCTATTTATATTGGAAACGGTCAGATAGTCCATGCAAGTACGCCAAGTGGTGGTATTAAGATTGGTAGTGCAACATTTAGAACTATTATTACAGTAAGAAGAGTTATATAAGAGTTATATTATATTTGGAGAAGATATGGCAGAAGTATCAAATTGTGATTCGTGCAACAATCTTGTGTACGATGAGGATTATGAATGTTATGTATGTGATATGGATCTTGATGAAGACGATATGGTTCGTTTCCTTCAGGGCAACACAAGAGAGTGTCCATATTATCAAAGCAACAATGAATACGAAGTAGTTAAGCACCAGGCGTTTTAATCTGGGCTAATAGTTATAGTAGTGGCAAGTTGGTTGCATAATTGATATAATTAATATGTATGTGCTTAAAACGCAGTTAATGGATTGTTGTAGATAGAGGTTCATTATGGGTGATTTGACAGAGAAAGTTGAAGACTATGTGTATGGCGATGTATATCCTTTTCAGGGACCAGGCCATAAACGTAATTTTTACGAGAATGATTTTTTAAGTGAATTTTATAAGAGAGATATATCGGGAGTCCAGGGATTTGACAAGATGTCAGTTGAGGAGGGCTCTCTTTGTGATGCTAGAAATAGGGCGGCCCGAGTATACAATGCTGATGAGTCATATATTCTCACAGGTGGTGTAAGTGCTGGTATGATGGCAGCTGTTTTTGGAACTCTTAATAGAGGTGACAAAGTTCTTGTAATGAGAAATAGCAGACGCTATGTATATAATTCCATTATGCTTCGTGAGCTAAATGCAGTATATATATCTGGCGAAGTCGATGAGGAACATGGTTATACAAAGGGCATTACAGTCGAGGCAATAGAAGAAAGCATTAAAGCTAATGATGATGTGAAGGCAGTAATCCTAACATCACCAACACTTGATGGTATTTCGTCAGAAGTTGAAGATATTGCTGAATTTTTGCATACACGTAGAGTACCACTTATTGTAGATGCATCATACGGTTCGCATTTTGGTTTTGCAGGATTCCTTCCTATCAATGCAGTGGAATGTGGTGCTGATATTGTACTTCATAGTCTTAGTGAGGCATTACCTAGCCCTGTACAGACAGGAGTTCTTCATATTAATGGTTCTATTGTGGATAATGATAAGATTCGTGATTTTCTTGGTATGTTTCAGGATGATGAACCATCATTCCCATTATTACTTGGAGTTGATAAATGCTTCGATTATGTTACAGATGAGTCCAATAATGCATGGCAGAGGTTTTATGATAAAAGGGCATCACTTAGTGATGAACTGAAGAAGCTTAACCATATAGAGGTGTTTGATGCATTTACTATGGGTAGAAGCGATACACCAGAAATAGGCAAAATGATACTTAGTCCTAAGGCTAAGAATATGAATGGTAAGCAGCTATATGATAGATTGAAAAGAGATTATGGCATATTACCAATACTATCTACTCCGGAATATGTACTTCTTGGTTTTTCAATATGCGATACAGATGAAGGCTATGAAAAATTGTCAACAGCTCTGATAAAGCTTGATGAGGAGCTTGAAGCCAAGGAAGAAACTACTAGAACAATGAGTGGAGGGCGAGACCTTGGAAGTCTTGAGGCGCTATTTGGTGTAAGCAGTAGTGTAAGCAATGGTAAGGCCTCAGCATATCCAGGCGCTGAATCACTTAATATTGTTATGAGAATATCAGAGGCAATAGCAAGTGAGAAGGAATCGGTTCCAATTAATATGTGTGAAGGAAGAATATCTGGTACTTATGTTGGGGTATATCCTTCACAGCAACCAATACTTGTGCCAGGTCAGAAAATTACTCGTGACCTACTTAATCTTATTAATCATTACAGAAGAAGTGGATATATTATTAAGGGCGAGTTCATGGAGCGTATAGAGGTGCTTCGTGAAAGTAAGAATAAACCGGAGGCATAGGATGGGACATATATTTTGTCTTATGGGCAAAAGTGCCAGTGGTAAGGATACTTTGTACAGTAAGTTACTGGACGACAAAGAACTTGGACTAGCTCGTATTGTTCCATTTACTACAAGGCCAATTAGAAGTGGCGAAGCTGAGGGAAGAGAGTATCACTTTACTGATAAGACCGGTTTTGAAAGCCTGTTAGAAGAAGGTAAAGTAATAGAATACCGATGCTATCATACATGCCACGGTGACTGGTATTACTTTACAGTTGATCAGGAGATATTCCTTGATTCTCAGGATTATCTCATTATAGGAACGTTAGAATCATATATCAAAATTAGAGATTACTATGGTGCTGATAAGGTGATACCTTTATATGCAACTCTTGATGATGGTATTAGGCTTGAGCGAGCATTAAAAAGAGAGCAGGCACAGGAAAATCCTAAATACACAGAGATGTGTAGAAGATTTCTTGCTGATGATCAGGACTTCTCCGAGGATAAGCTTGTGGCAGCAGGAATAGTAAAAAGATATATAAATGATGACTTGTATCGTTGTATGGATGAAATGAGGGATACTATATGGACATCAAGGTCAATCAAATAATAGAACCTTCCATGTCTGTGGATACTAACAGAGTGACTAATACAGATGACTCCTTTAAGTTTATGCTGGCTAGTCATATATCTGAAAGTGACCTTCAGGAAAAGTTGACTTCACTTATGACGGAGATATCTGCTCAGGGAGAGAAGATTGGCAAAAAGAAAGATATTCGTGATATGCGTAAATATCGTAGTCTTATTAAGGAATTCATGAATGAGATAGTTAATCGTTCACATGAATTTTCCAGAGAGAATTTTCTTGATAGAAAAGGAAGGCATAGGGTGTACGGTATTATAAGGCTTGTTGACTCCAATCTAGATGAACTGGCCAGAGAACTATGCAAGGATGAACAGGATAATATGGCAGTCCTCGCCAAGATAGGTGAAATACGAGGATTGTTACTTGATATATTTATGTAAAAGTATTTATATAGGGGTATTTGTAAATGGCAAAATTTGCTGAAGTAGTAGGACAAGATCATATAAAAGCCCAGTTACAGGGAGCTATAGAGAACAATAAGGTTTCACATGCATATCTTATATGTGGTGAAAACCGTTCGGGTAAAGAGTTTATAGCCAAGATATTTGCTGAGACACTTTTGTGTGAGCAAAAGGGTGTTGAACCATGTGGTGAGTGTCATTCTTGTAAGCAGGCAGAATCGCTGAACCATCCAGATATTATATTTGTTACACACGAGAAGCCTAATGTAATAGGTGTTGATGATGTGCGAGATGGTATTAACAATACAGTAATGATTAAGCCATATAATAGTCCGTATAAGATATATATAGTTGAAGAAGCTGATAAGATGACTCCACAGGCTCAGAATGCTTTACTTAAAACAATAGAGGAGCCACCAGCATATGCAGTATTCATCCTGCTTTGCAGTTCCACAGAAGCAATGCTTCCAACTATTTTGAGTAGATGTGTTGTACTTAATATGAAGCCAGTTAGAGATAATGAGATGAGGGACTATCTCATGAAGCAGCTGGGCGTACCTGATTATCGAGCTGAGATATGTATAGCTTTTGCGAGAGGTAATGTTGGTAGAGCTAAGGCTCTTGCATCAAGCGAGGACTTTGACAAGATAAGAAAGGAAGCTTTATCGCTTCTTAAAAATATTTATGATATGGAAATTGCTGAGGTCATGGAAGCACTTAAGCGCATAAAGGACTATGGCTTCAATATTGATGACTACCTTGATATCATGGGTGTGTGGTACAGAGATGTTCTTTTATTCAAGGCTACACATGATGTTAATCATCTTATATTCAAGGATGAGATTCAGTATATTAATAAAGTGGCTTCTCGTACAGATTATGAAGGTATCGAGGAAGTTACAGAAGCTCTTCAGACAGCCAAGATGAGACTTCGTTCAAACGTAAGCTTTGAGCTGACTATGGAGCTACTTCTCCTTACAATCAAGGAGAACTAGTTGGAGGTATATAGATAATGCAGAAAATAGTAGGAGTTAGATTCAGAACAGCTGGCAAAGTTTATTTTTTCTCGCCACTGGATTTTAATATTAAGCGTACTGATCATGTTATCGTTGAAACTGCTAGAGGTGTTGAGTACGGCTCTGTTGTAGGTGGTATCAGAGAAGTAGAGGATGAAAAGGTAGTGCAGCCTCTTAAGCCAGTTATCCGTGTTGCTACTCCAGAGGATGATGAACAGCAGAAAAAGAACAGAGAAAAAGAAAAAGAAGCACTTAAAATCTGCCATGAGAAGATAAGGCATCACCAGCTTGATATGAAACTTATTGATGCAGAATATACATTTGATAATAATAAGCTTTTATTCTACTTTACATCGGATGGACGTGTGGACTTTAGAGAGCTTGTTAAGGATCTTGCAGGTGTATTTAGAACACGTATTGAACTTCGTCAGATAGGTGTACGTGATGAGACCAAGATTCTTGGTGGTATTGGTATATGTGGTAGACCACTTTGCTGTCATACACATCTTCCAGAATTTGCTCCAGTATCAATTAAGATGGCCAAGGAGCAGGGATTGTCACTAAATCCTACTAAGATTTCTGGTGTTTGTGGGCGTCTTATGTGTTGCCTTAAGAATGAAGAGGAAACATATGAAGAACTTAATCGTAAACTTCCAGGAACTGGTGATTATGTTACAACTCCAGAAGGAATGAAGGGAGAGGTACATTCTGTTAACGTTCTTCGTCAGAGAGTTAAGGTTATCGTAGAAGAAAACGGAGAAAAAGAAATCAAGGATTACTCTGTGGATGAGCTTAAGTTTAAGAGACGTCATCATAAGGATAACAATAAAGACCACAAAGATATGACAGAAGAAGAGAAGCGTGAAATGAAAGAGCTTGAGCGTATGGAAAAGCAGGATGCTAATGGAGGCAAGTCTAAGCTCGATGACAATTAATCTTAAAGACAACGAGAGATTGGATGATTTACAGCGCAATAATCTTAAGATAATACAGAATCCTGAGAAATTCTGTTTTGGTATGGATGCAGTATTACTTACAGGATTTGCCGCGGATTATATAAGAAGAGGCAGCAAGGTTTTAGATCTTGGGACAGGAACAGGTATAATACCGATTCTTCTTTCTGCCAAGTGCGAAGCCAGTCATTTTTCAGCATTAGAAATTCAGGAAGAAAGTGCAGATATGGCTAGGCGAAGTGTGTTACTTAACAATCTCCAGGACAAAATCGATATTGTAACAGGTGATATTAAGGAAGCAGGAAAAATATTTTGTCCTGCTTCTTTTGAAGTAGTTACATGTAATCCACCATATATGATCAATAGTCATGGGCTTAAGAATACAGATGAACCCAAAACAATTGCAAGACATGAGGTGTTATGTTCGTTAGAGGATGTGATAAGAAGTGCATCGATGCTTTTAAAATCTGGTGGACATTTTTATATGGTTCACAGGCCTTTTAGATTATCGGAGATATTTGTTCTTATGAATAAGTATCATCTAGAGCCAAAGCGTATGCAGCTTATATATCCATATGCAGACAAGGAACCCAATATGGTGCTAATTGATGCAGCAAAAGGTGGCAGACCAAGACTTACAGTAGAAAAGCCTCTTATTATATATAAAGAACCTGGTGTATATATGGATGAGATATATGATATATATGGATATTAATATTGGAGATAGATAAATGGATGGTAAATTATATCTTTGTGCGACGCCAATAGGAAACCTTGGCGATATAACAGCAAGGGTCTTAGAAACATTAAATACAGTAGATCTCATAGCAGCAGAAGATACTCGCAATAGCATACATTTACTTACTCATTTTGGCATTAAGACTCCTATGACAAGCTATCATGAGTATAACAAGGTGGATAAGGCAAGAACGCTTATAGCGAAGCTGCACGAAGGACAGAATATTGCACTTATTTCAGATGCAGGTACGCCAGCTATCTCAGATCCAGGTGAAGTCCTTGTTAAAATGTGTCAGGAAGAAGGAATAGTGGTAACGTCCCTTCCAGGTCCAGCCGCTTGTATTACAGCTCTTACAATGTCAGGGCTATCAACAAGAAGATTTTGTTTTGAAGGATTTTTGCCATCAGATAAAAAGGAGAGAAAATCCATACTTGAATTGTTGACAGCAGAAACAAGGACAATCATTATATATGAGGCTCCTCACCACTTGGTTAAAACCTTGAAGGAATTAAGCGAAGCTTTAGGTGATAGAAAGATATCTATATGCCGAGAATTAACTAAGAGATTTGAAACTGTACTTCCAACAACGATAGATTCGGCTCTTGATATGTATGAAAATGAAGATCCAAGAGGAGAATATGTTCTTGTTATAGAAGGCAGAGATATTGAGGAACTTCAAAAGGAAAAGCAGCAGAGCTTTGATTCAATGAGTATAGAAGAGCATATGAGTATGTATGAAGGTCAGGGAATCGATAGAAAAGAAGCAATGAAAATGGTCGCAAAAGACAGAGGAATTAGCAAAAGAGAAGTATACGATTATCTTATAAAATGATGTTGACAAATATTATCCTTGTTACTATACTACAATTGTCTTGAGGGTTACTCGGACAATATATTTAAGAAAAAACCGGAGAAAAGAATATATGTTAGAGAAGATTGCAGAAATAATAGCTGAGCAGTTACATGTATCACCAGGTATGGTAATAACAGAGGAAACATCTTTCAAGCAGGATTTAAGAGCGGATTCTTTTGAACTTATGGAGCTTGTTATGGCACTTGAGGATGAGTACGGAATCAAGGTTGATGACGAAGAGCTTGAGAACTTTGAGACAGTAGGCGATGTTATTGAATACATCAAGTCTATGGGTATTGATGAGGATTAATATCAGGTATTTATCTTGTATTCATTAAGGATGCAATAATCTTGGAATTTTGTTATTATTAACTGAGTGATAGAAGTATCACTCAGTTTTTTTGTGGCAATAGAAATATGAAGAGTTTTTTCTATTGTATAAGGATGTACATGACAATAAAGATACCTGCTGGTGCAGAAGAAATAATAAATAGAATAAATGAAGCGGGTTATGAAGCATATGTTGTCGGCGGATGCGTTAGGGATTCTCTGCTTGGCAGAGAACCTAATGATTGGGATATAACAACATCGGCTAATCCATATGAAGTAAAAGCACTTTTTAGACGTACAATAGATACAGGGCTAAAGCACGGAACTGTAACAATACTTATGGGTGATGACCAGTATGAGGTAACTACCTATCGTATTGATGGAGACTATAGTGATGGACGTCATCCTGATAGTGTTACCTATACCAGTCAGCTGTCGGATGATCTTAAACGCCGAGATTTTACGATTAATGCGATGGCATACCATCCAAAGACAGGACTTGTAGATCTTTTTGGTGGTGAGAGTGATCTTGAAAAAGGAATTGTAAGAGCAGTTGGCTGTGCAGAAGACAGGTTCAGCGAGGATGCACTTCGAATGATGCGTGCAATAAGATTCGCTGCTCAGCTTGGCTATGATATAGAAAAAGACACATATGCAGCTATAGCTAAGCTTAGGGACAATTTGTCTAAAATTAGTGCAGAGCGTATACGTGTTGAAATGGATAAACTATTAATATCAGACAATCCGTATATGTTTAAGCTTTTTTATGATACTAAGCTTACAAGCATATTTATGCCGGAGTTTGATATTGCAATGGGAACCAAGCAACAGCATAAGCATCATATGTATGATGTGGGTGAGCATATTCTTCAGTCATTAAAATATACACCTGTAGATAAAGTTATAAGATTAGCCATGCTTTTTCATGATATGGCAAAACCACAGGCTATGCAGGTTGATGAGCAAGGTGTTACACATTTTTGGGGGCATCCAGCAATGAGTGCCGATATGGCCAGAGACATAATGCGACGACTAAAATATGACAATGCTACTATTGACGCGGTTGCTGAGCTTGCAGCTAATCATGATAGACAGATAGATGAGAATGCGAAGAGCGTAAGAAAAGTACTTAATAAGCTTAGTGACAACGCTTTCCCACGCTTGCTTAAGGTTAAGTACGCCGATGTAATGGCGCAAAGCGATTATATGAGAGAAGAGAAACTTCAGGCAATTTGTCGACTAGAAGAAATATATAGTGAAGTTTGTAAAGCCAATAATTGCTTTAAGTTGAAGGACCTTGTTATCAGTGGAAGCGATTTGATTAAGCTTGGTATAGCACCAGGCAGAGGACTTGGGCAGATTCTTGAAGCGATGCTTCAGGATGTAATTGATGAACCAGAGCATAATAACAGAGAATACCTAATAGACCATTTAGATGAGTATCGAAATCAGGTTGTATAGGAGTAGAGCTCTTTATCTGTAGATTGTTAGTGAAATATATGAAAGACAGTTCTTTAAAAAAGAATACTATAAAAAAGAATATTCTTGTTTGCTTAATGTGTTTAGCAGTGCTTAGTCTTGTGGCGTGTACCAAGGAACCAGGGGCAGCAGGCACCAATCAGCCAGGTACAGGCTTTTATATGTCCGTTCCAGGTAATTATGACAGTGCTGATACTGCCATAATCATAAGCAAAGATGTAGATAATAGTACAGTGACATTTATGACACTTAGTATATGTAAGAAATACACGCTTAATTATGATGGTGCGACAACATTTTATGATAAGTATGGTCAGGCACTTTCATTTGCTCAGGTAAGCGAAGGCGATATAGTTAATCTTAATTTCATGAAGTCGTCAAAAAGACTAAACAGTCTTCAGCTATCAGGTGATGCTTTCGTAGTAAGCGGGATACAGGATTATGAGCTTAGTTCCAAAAAGATGATTATAGGAAAAGAAGAGTATGCTGTATCAAATGATGTTGTTATTATAGGTCCAGGCGGGGAAGCTGAGCTAATGGATATCAATGATGTTGATGTACTGACGGTTCAGGGTTTTGGACATACTATTGATAGTATCATTATCGATAGAAGTCACGGATATTTACGACTTGAAAATGACAGTTTTTTTGTGGGTGGCTTTATTGAAGTAGATAATAATAAGGTTTATCAGATCCAGGATGAAATGCTTCTTGCCATACCAACAGGTGAGATAGAGGTAACAGTATCGCATCTTGGATGTATCGGGACCGAGAAGTTAAAGGTCGAAGCCGGTAAGGAATATAGCATCGATGTGAGTGGTTGGCAAGGCGAGGCTAAAAAGGGAAGCATTGTTTTTATAGTTAGCCCAGATGACGCCAAGGTATTAATTGATGGTAAGCAGGTTGATGTTTCTAGTCCAGTAGAATTAGAATATGGTATTCATCAGATGAATATATCAGCCAAGGGATACAAGACAATATCAAAATATCTCAAGGTTGGTTCTAGTAGCGCCAATATTGATGTGACACTTGAAAAGGAAAATACCAAGCAGGAAACATCGGTATCAAACAACAGCACAGTTTCAGAAAATTATATTATCACAGCACCTCAGCCATCTGTGTCAAATAACAGTTCGCAGCCCCCAGCTGTATCAGTTAATCAGGCAGCTGGTGTTAGTGGCAATCAGGTAGCAGATAATAGTACAGTATCAAATAATACTGTACCTAGTCAAAGCAGCGATATTATAGTGGCAGATGAAAGAGCAAGAGTGTATATAGACGGACCATCTGAGGTGGAGGTTTATGTTGACGGTACATATATAGGTATTGCTCCAACATCTTTTAAAAAGAAAGAAGGCTTTGCGATAGTTACACTTCGAAAAGAAGGGTATAATACCAGAAGTTATACACTGGAGTTAGATAATATTACAGCCGATGAACATTATTCTTTTGCTGAATTAACACAACTTTAGGTGGATTATAAAAGGCAGTAAGAGATCTCAATAGGAAGTAGAGGTAAAATCAATGAGATTAGACAAGTATTTAAAGGAATCAAGAATTATAAAGCGTAGAACCATTGCCAATGAAGCATGCGACGCAGGAAGAATCACTGTGAATGATAAAATTGCGAAGGCATCGCTTGAGGTTAAGCCAGGTGATGTAATAGTTGTTACCTTTGGTAATAAAGAGACAAAGGTTAAAGTCCTTGATACCAAGGCACCTCTTCATAAGGAAGATGCTGAAAAAATGTTTGAGTATTTATAGAGTAAGGTAGGAAACTTTAAATGTGGATGTTACTTACTCTGTTTTATGGCCTTGCTAAAGGTGCCAGAGAGATAGTGAAGAAGAAAGCCATGACCAGGAATACGGTTATGGAAGTGCTTTTGGCATATACTTTTTTGTCGTGCATAATGGTGCTACCTCAGGTTCCGATGGCAGGAGGGCTGGAGTCAAGATTCTATTTTTGGATCGCACTTAAATCTTTTTGTATATTTCTAGCGTGGATATTTTCATTTAGAGCACTTAAATCCATGCCGGTAAGCTTGTATGGAATACTTGATTTATCGCGAGTGCTTTTTGCTACTAGTCTAGGTATTATAGTTCTTCATGAGATTATGAAGCCAGGTCAGGTAGTAGGACTTGTATTAGTAAGTCTTGGGCTATTAATGCTAAAGTTTAAGCCTGGAAAGAAAAGCGAGAGTGAGGGTGTAAGGCCCATATATGTACTGGCTGCATTTGCATCGTGTATATTAAATGCCATATCAGGTCTTATGGATAAGATTCTTATGAGGGATGTTACCAGTGAACAGCTTCAGGTATGGTATATGTTGTTTCTTGTAGGCTATTATCTTATTTATGTACTAATTACAAAAACTAAAATAAGTATGAGCGTCTGGAAGAATGGGTGGATATGGCTACTGGCTCTTTTATTTGTTTTGGCGGATAAGGCGCTTTTTGAAGCCAATGCATATCAGGAAAGTAAAGTTACTGTTATGACACTTATCAAACAAAGTGGATGCATTGTAACAATTTTAGGTGGAAAGTTAGTTTTTAAAGAAAAAAATGTTAGTTATAAGCTGATATGTGCAGCTGTTATCATCGCAGGAATTTTTGTTGCGATTTTGTAAGTCGAAATTTTATAAAGTGCCTCAAACCCAGTAAATACAAGGGTTTACGATAAGGAGAGTCTTATGTTAACGACATAAAATTTTCCTTATTTTTTTTATTTTTTGTCAAAACTAGAGCCCATAAGGGAATGCGACGAGTTGTTACATTTATGTTACAAAATGTTGCACAAATAAAATTGACACGTCTTAGCACAATGTTATATTGGGTATAAGTTTTGACGGGGAATTGGTACTATATTTATGTCTTTTTCAACATTCGAATTTATCATAGTTTTTTTACCATTATTTCTTGTCATTTACTATACCCTATTAAAACTTAATAAAAATAGCAAAGTATTAGCCAATATTTGGATAACGGTAGGAAGCTTGGCCTTTGTTTTTTATGCTGATTATGTGTCAGGTCATTTTTATAATATTTTGATTTTGGTGCTAATTAGCTTATATGGCTTTCTTATTGCCAGAGGAATATCTTATTTTGGAAATAAACCAGACTATCAGAAGATGCGAGGTTTTGTATTTGTGTCTGGTCTTGTAGTTATTCTGGCGGTTCTACTTGTTTATAAATATTATGTGAAAGCACTTCCGCTTGGACTTAGCTTCTATTCATTTACTATTATTGCGTATTTGATAGATGTTTATAAAAAGAAAAGTGTGGCTGAGGCCAGTGTTATACGGTATTTTGCCTATATTACAATGTTTCCTAAGCTTCTTCAGGGGCCTATCACCAGATATGACAGGTTTTCGAATGCTCTTGTAAATAGGAAGATAACCCTAGGAAGATTTGATAGAGCTCTAAAGCTTTTTATTATGGGTCTTGCAATGAAGGTTTTATTAGCTGATAGGGTGGGCCTACTATTTTTTGAATTGGAAAAAATAGGTTTTGAGAGTATATCTACTCCGCTTGCATGGATGGGCGCAGTAGCGTTTTCTTTGCAGCTATATTTTGATTTTTGTGGTTATACACTGATGGCTATGGGGCTTGGCAGTATGCTAGGGTTTAGACTCCCTGTAAACTTTGATAGTCCATATGCAGCAAAAAGTGTAGGTGAGTTTTACAGAAGGTGGCACATAACACTTGGCCAGTGGTTTAGAGATTATATTTATATACCACTTGGAGGTAATAGAAAAGGAAGCGTAGCCACTCTTTTCAATCTTTTTGTAGTATGGCTTGCAACAGGAGTATGGCATGGAAGAAGCCTGAATTATTTGATTTGGGCAGGGGTACTCTTTGTATTTATAGCTTTTGAAAAGTTGTTTTTGGCAAAGCTTTTAAATAAGACAAAAATATTATCCAGAATCTACTTGAACTTTGTAATAGTAGTTAGCTGGGTGATATTTGCAATAACAGATATCAGAAGACTCTGGGTATATTTAACAAGAATGTTTCCATTTATTAAAGTGGGATATGAGTCCAATATTCTTGCAGGCGATTATATCAAGTATTGCAGGATGTATGGGCCAATTATGCTGATTGCGATTGTGCTTTGTATTCCCAAGGTGTATAGGGGAATGCTTGCAAGCAGAAGGAAGCTAGTTTCATCATTCCTTTGTATATTACTTTTTGTACTCAGCTTATTTAGTATTTCAAAGGGTATGAATAATCCTTTTATGTATTTTGATTTTTAGCTAGAAAGAGAGACTTATTATGGAGAACAGTAAGATTAAGAAAAATAGCATATCGATTAGTGAAATCATGTTAACAGGCATGGTTATTTTGGTATGTTTATCAATATTTGGATATGGTGCTTTCCTTGGACTAACTAGTGGAAAAAGCGTGACTAATATTGGAGAACTCATGGCCGACGCAACTAATAATATGCGAGAAGGTGTTTTTCCATGGAATTATCAGGATTCTTCATATGCTTTTGATTATCAGCTGGCTGATGCATCTAACAGTACAATGGATGCCATATATAATATGTACTACAACAAAAGGGGTTCTGACATTACAGCTTCTACAAAAGTGCCTATTGGTAAGTATGGTGTCACTCCTGGTGAAGGCTTGATGAGTGAGATTAAGTTTTATGAGCTTGGTTCACTATCATTATCAGGTATGGAAGCTGTTATAGATGAGGCCATTAAGGGTGTCAGTGACAATAGCGCTGATATTAATGACGTCGTAGTTAATACTGAGCCACTAGATTTCACCACAGTGGATGATTCTTATTTTGATGATGCAGTATTTATTGGTGATTCTCGTATGGTAGGTGTTAGTGAGTATGCAGGTATGAGTAATGCTTGTTTTCTTGGCAAGACTGCCATGACAGTTTATTCTATGATGGATGAAAGGTGCGAAACAGATCCAGCAAGACGAACAGTTAGAGAAGTACTAGAGAGTGAGAGCTTTGCTAAAGTATATATAATGGTAGGTATCAATGAGCTTGGAACAGGTGATACTGCGTATTTTGTAGACCACTATGTGGAAGTACTTAATGAGATAAGAGAACTTCAGCCCGATGCTATCATATTTGTACAGGCAATTATGCATGTATCACATGACCTTGATATGTCAGGTTCTTATATTAATAATACAGCTATTAATGATAGAAATCAGGGACTTAGTCAGTTAGCAAATGGTGTGGATATCTTCTATATAGATGTTAATCCGATATTTGATGATGAATATGGCGCGCTGGTTAAAGCGTATACATGGGATGATGTTCATCTTTATGCCACACATTATACTTCGTGGCATGAATTTTATTTGGAGCATGGTATAGTATTACCTTGACATTTTTTATAAAAAAAGTACACTAAATTTGTTGTAATAAAATATTTACGAGGTATTGATAAATGAAGAACGGAGAAAATGTTTACAATCCTGCCGAGATAGAGAAAAAGTGGCAGAAGTATTGGGCAGATAATGAGACTTTTAAGACAGATGTATGGGACTTTTCTAAGCCAAAGTTCTATGCTCTTGATATGTTTCCATATCCATCAGGAGTAGGCCTTCATGCAGGTCATCCAGAAGGATATACAGCAACAGATATCGTATCTAGAATGAAGAGAATGCAGGGCTATAATGTCCTTCATCCAATGGGATATGATTCATTTGGTCTTCCTGCAGAGCAGTACGCTGTAACTACAGGTAATCATCCTAACGGATTCACACAGTCTAATATTGAAACATTTTCTAAGCAGCTTAAGGAACTTGGATTTGACTATGACTGGTCAAAGATGCTTGCAACATCTGATCCAAGCTTCTATAAATGGACACAGTGGATCTTCAAGCAGTTATATGAAGATGGATATGCCAAGTATATCGATATGCCAGTTAACTGGTGTGAGGAGCTTGGTACAGTTCTTTCTAATGATGAAGTTATTGACGGTAAGTCAGAGCGTGGTGGATATCCTGTTATCAGAAAGAATATGAAGCAGTGGGTTATCAACCAGCCAGAATTTGCAGAGAAGCTTTTAGAGGGACTTGAGGAAATCGATTGGCCAGAGTCTACTAAGGCTATTCAGCGTAACTGGATTGGTAAGTCTACAGGTGTAGAGGTTGAGTTTGACATCGTTGGTGGTGGCAAGTTCTCTATCTTTACAACATGTATTGAGACTATCTATGGTATTACATTCATGGTTCTTGCTCCAGATGGAGATATTACAGCTAGTCTTCTTGACAGAGTACAGAACAGAGAAGAAGTAGAAGCTTATATTAATGAGACAAAGTCTAAGAATGATATGGACCGTACAGAGCTCAACAAGACAAAGTCAGGTTGTGAGCTTAAGGGTGTAACATGTATTAACCCAGTTAATGGCAAGGAAGTTCGTATGTTCATTGGAGACTTCGTACTTGCAAGCTATGGTACAGGTGCTGTTATGGCCGTACCTAGTCATGATCAGAGAGACTTTGAGTATGCAATCGCTCATAATATAGATATGATTCAGGTAATCGATGGCGATGAGAAGCTTGGTCACGTTGATGTAACAGGCGCAGCTTTTGAAAAGCATGGTTACCTTGGTAAGGGATACAAGCTCATCAATTCTGAGGAGTTTACAGGACTTACTGTAGAGGAAGCTAAGGAAGCTATTACAGTTAAGCTTGAGAATATGGGCAGAGCTAAGAGAACAGTTAACTATCACTTCCGTGAGTGGATATTCGCTCGTCAGCGTTACTGGGGTGAGCCAGTTCCTGTTGTTCATGGTGAGGATGGCAAAATTCATACTCTTAGTGACGCAGAACTTCCACTTATTCTTCCAGAGCTTGAAGATTACAAGGGTAAAAATGGTAAGGCTCCACTTGAAAATGCTACTGAGTGGAAGCAGTATGATAATAATGGAATCAAGGGTGTTCGTGAGACATCTACTATGCCAGGTAGTGCTGGATCAAGCTGGTATTTCCTTAGATATATCGATCCTAACAATGATAAGGAATTTGCTAATCAGGAATTACTTAAGCACTGGATGCCAGTAGACCTTTATATCGGTGGACCAGAGCATGCAGTAGGACATCTTATGTATTCACGTATCTGGAATAGATACCTTTATGATAAGGGTCTTGCTCCTACAAAGGAACCATTCCAGAAGCTTGTACACCAGGGTATGATTCTTGGTGAAAATGGTATTAAGATGGGTAAGAGATTCCCAGAATTCGTTGTTAATCCTTCAGATATTGTAAGAGATTACGGTGCTGATACACTTAGACTTTACGAGATGTTTATGGGACCACTTGAGGTTTCTAAGCCATGGAGCCCACAGGGTGTTGATGGCGCTAGAAAGTTCATTGGACGTGTATGGAACTTCTTTACTAACGAAGATAATATCACTGAGGATAATGATGGTACACTTACAAAGGTATATCATCAGACAGTAAAGAAAGTAACAGATGATTTTGAAGCATTAGGATTTAATACAGCTATCAGCCAGATGATGATATTTGTTAATGCAACATATAAGGCTGGCAAGTGTCCTAAGGAATATGCAGAAGGTCTTATCAAGATGCTTTCATGTATCACACCTCACGTAGGTGAAGAGATGTGGAGTATCCTTGGTCACGATACTACAATTGCTTACGAGCCATGGCCAACATATGATGAGAAGGAACTTGTAGAGGATTCTATCGAAATCGGTGTTCAGATCAATGGTAAGCTTAAGGGTACTGTACTTGTTGGTGTTGACGAGGATCAGGCAAGTGCAATAGCTAAGGCTAAAGAAATCGATGCTGTTAAGAATGCAATTGATGGCAAGAACATAGTTAAGGAAATCTATGTAAAGGGTAAGATTATTAATATCGTTGCCAAATAATATTTTGAGTAATAAGAGACAGAGAACCATTGCTATGAAGCATATGTTAACTGTCTCTTTATAATGAGGAACATACAATGTATCAGGTCAATTTTAATAACCCAGTGCATGTGCACTTTATGGGAATAGGTGGAATTAGTATGAGCGGACTCGCAGAGATATTATTGTCTCGTGGGTTTACTGTATCAGGCTCTGATATGAAGGAGTCTCCACTTACGATGCATCTTGGAAACCTCGGTGCCAAGATTTACTATGGACAAGTGGCTTCCAATATAACAGATGATATTGATCTTATGGTTTATACAGCAGCTATTAGCCCTGATAATCCTGAGTTTTTAGAATGTAAGAATAGAAATATCCCAATGCTTACAAGGGCAGAGCTTCTTGGGCAGCTCATGAAAAATTATGATATGCCAATAGCTATAAGCGGTACTCATGGTAAGACAACTACAACCTCTATGGTATCTGAAATACTTCTTGGAGCAGATAAAGATCCTACATTATCAATAGGTGGTATTCTAAAGACTATCGATGGTAATCTTCGAATTGGAAGATCAGAGTTCTTTGTAACAGAGGCATGCGAATATACTAACAGTTATTTATCATTCTTCCCAAAGATTTCTATTATTCTTAATGTTGAAGAGGATCATCTTGATTTCTTCAAGGACATCAATGATATTAGAGATTCATTTAATCGATTTGCAAAGCTTCTTCCAGAGGATGGATATCTTATCATCAATGGTGATATAGAGAATGTGGAGACTATATTGGATGGCGTGAAGGCCAAGGTTATCACATTTGGACAGAAGTCTTCATACGATTATTATCCAGCAGATATAGAATTTAACGAAAAGGGTAGTGCTTCTTATACACTTAAGTCTGCAGCAGGTGATTTTAGAGTTCAGTTATCAGTTGTTGGAGAGCACAACGTTTATAATTCACTTTCAGCAATTGCTCTTTCTGATATTCTTGGAATAGAAAGAGATAAGTCTGTTGCATCAGTAGGCAGATTTACAGGTACTGATAGACGTTTTGAACTCAAGGGTAAGCTTGGTGGTATAAATATCATCGATGATTATGCTCATCATCCAACCGAGATTAAGGCTACTCTTACAGCAGCAAAGAACTATCCACATGATAAGCTTTGGGTTGTGTTCCAGCCTCATACATATACAAGAACAAAGGCATTCCTTCAGGATTTTGCTGATGCATTATCAATAGCTGATGCTGTAATTCTTACAGATATTTATGCTGCCAGAGAGAAGAATACAATAGGCATAAGTTCCAAAGATTTATTGGCAAAATTGGTAGAAAAAGGCAAGGAATCTTACTATTATTCAAGCTTTGATGAAATTGAAAATTTTATTTTAGAAAATTGTTCCCACAATGATATGTTGATAACTATGGGCGCTGGAGACGTTGTAAAGATTGGTGAGCACCTTCTTGGACAGTAGTTTTCCACATTTTCCACATTTTTAGGTAGATAATTATCCACTTAAAAGTGTGGAATTTTTATTTTTTGTGTATAAAAAAGAAAGCTTACGGTCAGCCCATAATTAAAGGGGTTGGAGTGAATTTTATAATGTTGATTTATTATTTAATAGTAGTTTTTCAACATTATCAACATTAAAGGCAAAAACTTGTAAACCCTTGTATTTACTGGCTTTGCGGGTATTTTGGCATTGATTTTTTTGGCCTGTATGGTATACTTTTCATCACCGGCAAATGCTGGTAAAAAAGTATATGGGGCTAGAATTATGATTCCGTTAAATATCTCATTTGAAAATTCGCAGGGTGTTACAGTATTATCCAATTTGTTTATTGATAAATATATGGGGGAAGCCAATGATGTGCAGATAAAGGTATATCTTTATCTTCTTAGAATGGTTGGCTCCAATCTTCCAACAGACATTTCAGAGATGTCTGATAAGTTCAATTATCCTGAGAAGGATGTTGAGAAGGCGCTTAAATATTGGGAGAAAAAAGAGCTTATTGGTCTTGGCTTTTCAGAAAATAGAATTGCAAGTATAACCATTAAGGACATAGCAGGTACGACTAGAACAGAAGCACCTAAGACTAGTCAGATGGTTGTTACTGAGAGTAGTAGTAATCAGGACATTCCTATGATCAAAATGGATTATGAGAATGAAAAAGCGAAATATTCCATCGAGGATCTTCAGAGGATTAAATCTGATGCAGAAGTGAAGATGTTACTTGGAGTGGCGCAGGAGTATTTTGGACTCCCTAACATGAATCCTAATTCTATTCGTTCCATTTGTTTTATATATGATAGACTGGGCTTTTCGTTCGAGCTTATAGATTTTCTTTTAGAGAGATGCGTGGCTGATGGTAAAAAGAATACAATGTATCTCGAGCAGTTAGCCAAGTTCCTTTATGAAAAAGGAATCAAGGACAAAGATGTTGCTAAACGTGAAATTGATCAGATAGCTCCATATTATGTGCCAATAGTCATGGATTATATCGGCGCAACGGGAAAGGCTGTGCCAGCTCAGATAGAGCTTGTTCGTAAGTGGATAATGGATTATGGATTTAGTATGGAGGTCATAGAGCTTGCTTGTGGAAAGGCTGCCATGAGCGGATATGATGATAGATTCAGTTATGCAGATAAAACTCTTCTTGATTGGAAGCAGCATGACATTCATACAGTGGCAGAAGCTGAAAAACATATGCAGATGTATAAAGAGGAAAAGTCAGAAAAAGCTCGTAAGGCTGCAGAAGTGAAAGCAGAGGCAAGAAAATCATATGGCCCTAATGTTACAAACTCTTACCAGAGTGGTAAAAGTGATTTCTGTTCGATGAAAAAAAGAGCCTATAATGTTGATGAATTACTAAAAGCAGCCAAGGTTAATTAATAATATGTCTATACTTGATAAAAAATATAATGATATAAAAAAGATATATGATGACAGACGTATGGCTCATGTTAAAGAGCAAATGCGTAGAAAGCTTGAGGTGGAAAACAAGGTTCCAGGTTTTAAGGAGCTTGAGAACAGGGTTATTGACCTTTCAATGGAATATGGTAAGGCTAAGATTAAGTGCAAAAACAATCCTGAGCTTACTAGTGATATGTCCAGAAAATATCATGAAGAGATGATGGGTATTCGAATGGAGAAAAAGAAACTGCTTGAAACAGCAGGTTTTCCATATGATTATCTGGAGTTAACTTATGATTGTTCTAAGTGTTATGATACAGGGTATATTGATAACGAGAAGTGTAGCTGTTATCGTCAGATAGAAGCTCAGTTCCTTTATGATTATTCAAATATAAGTGACTTACTTGAGCGTAACAATTTTGAAACTATGAGTGATGAATACTATAATAGTGAAGAACTGGCTTCTTTCGAAAAAGCAGTTATGACCTGCAAGAACTTTATTAAGAATTTTAATTCCGATTATCGAAATCTTCTTTTTATTGGAGAAGTTGGTGTTGGCAAGACATTTTTATCAAGCTGTGTTGCCAAGGAACTCATTGATAAAGGTTGCTCAGTAGTATTTTTTAGTGCGACTCAGCTATTCCAGACAATATCTAATACATTGTACGATAAAGAAACTCTTAGCGATTTTCTAAATACAATCTATACCGTTGATCTTCTTATTATCGATGATCTTGGAACAGAGATGGCCAATGATTTTGTGAGATCTTATCTTTTGTCAATCGTCAGTGAGAGGGCATTACGAAGAAAATCGATGATATATTCTACGAATAAGAGTCTTAATGATTTAATAGAAAGATATTCTGATAGAGTATTTTCCAGAATGTATGAGGATTGCGAGATAATAGAGCTCGCTTGTGAAGATATTCGTATTCAAAAGCGTAAGGCACTTGAAGAATAATAGTAAATAAGTTATAGTAATTAAGGTTAAAAGCCTTATAAGTAATATATATAAGCGATATAGCTGGAGGACACTAACAATGTCAATTAACGACGACATAAGGAACTTAGAGACTATACCAGTAGGTGCACTTGGTATTATTCCGCTTGAGGGATGTAAGCACCTAGGTGAGAAGGTTAATCAGTATCTTGTAGACTGGCGAACTACCAGACAGCATGAGCATGAGGATAGACTATCATTTGCTGGATACAAGAGAAACACTTATGTCCTTGGTGCTAAGGTCCCAAGATTTGGCTCAGGTGAAGCTAAGGGTGTTATCTTAGAATCTGTACGTGGTATAGATTTATATATATTAGTGGATGTAGGAAACTACAGTCTTACATATTCTCTTTTTGGTGAAGAGAATCATATGTCTCCTGATGATCACTATCAGGATCTTAAGCGTGTTATTGCAGCTGTTGGTGGCAAAGCTAGAAGAATCACAGTTATTATGCCATTTCTATATGAAAGTCGTCAGCACAAGAGAAGTGCAAGAGAGTCTCTTGACTGTGCTATGGCACTGCAGGAATTAGTTGCAATGGGTGTTGATAATATTATTACATTTGATGCCCATGATCCACGAGTTCAAAATGCTATTCCACTCAATGGATTTGAGACAGTTCAGCCATCATACCAGTTTATAAAAGGTCTTCTTAAAAATATTAAGGATCTTCAGCTTGATTCAGAGCATATGATGATTGTCAGCCCTGATGAAGGTGGTATGAGTAGAGCCATATATGTAGCCAATGTACTCGGTCTTTATATGGGTATGTTCTACAAGAGAAGAGATTACACACAGCTTGTTAAT
>JAZRXF010000093.1:0-11741 GCA_045600085.1 Lachnospiraceae bacterium | reverse complement strand
AGTGGGTTAATTCCTTCTCTGATTAATCTAAGTGTATTGGCTGGATGCATCTTGTTAACGACATTCTCAAGCTTATTTACAGCAGACTTAACATTCTCAATACTAGCCTCTGTTATACTCATCTGATTGTAGCCCAAGATTCTGACAGCCTTGGTATTATCCTCTGAGGCTTCAAGTCCCATCTCACTAAGAATATCTCCTGCATTTCTGAAGGCTTTCTTGATGCTATCTCCAAGATCAGCTCTAACCTCGGTAAACATCTTTTCATATTCCTGTCCTGCGGCCTGGAATCTTGCGCGCATCTCGGAGCCTTCGGTATATACCACATTAAGGGTTATACTGCGGGATACGAATTTCCCAGCCATGGCAATTGGCATATCCTTAATATCGCTGACTTTGCTATTGGTTTCGTCAAGTAAGGATGTGAGCTTTTCCTTATCTACCACGTACTGCTTGCCAAATACTGATTCAAATTGTCTGTTTTCAGCTTCTTTAAGCTCATCAACAAGTCTGCTAAGCTCCGTTGTATCCACTGATATATTGTTTTTAAGAAGTACGTATGTTGAAGATACTGTCATCGAAAGACGTATCTCATTTACAAGTCTGCTGGCACTAATGAGACTCTTCTCATCGATTCGTGCAATAGCTTCTTCGCTTACCTCACCTGCATTCTCAAGACTCATAAGTGTTAGTGGCTTTTCCTCTGCAAGTGTGCCTGCAATATCATCATCAGTAATATCACTTAATCTATTAACTATATCCTTTGCTTCCTCCAAAAGATTTTTCTCGTTAATAGCTGCATCCATAGGACGCTTACCATTCTTGATGGCATTCGCTATACTATCCGTAAGTTTATTAATATCCTCTGGAAGATTTAGACTCTTAAGCTCCTTATATAAGCCAAAGCTATCCTGCGTAAGTGGTGAGCCACTCGAAAGTATATCTCTTGCAATGCTAATGTTTTCATCGGAGAGTTCATGTCCCATACTCTCGATTAGTTTCTTAATATCTGCGTCAAGGCCAGCTGCATCACTGGCATCGGCTACTTTATTAACATAACCACTCTTATCCATGTAATAGTCGGCTTTTTTGCCATTACCTACGCCAGCACCACTATGCTCTGCCATATATAAATTCTTGATGGTAGGCTGCATATTGTTAGTTACCATATAATCAATGGTTTTACTATCAAGTGGTCCTATTTTACTGGCCATATCAAGAGCTTCTTTGCTCTCTGCAATATTATCCTCTGTAAATGGCACATCCTCACTTCTAAAGCTATCACTAATAGCCTTGGCATATACAGCGCTTCCTGTAATCTCCTCTAAAAGCTCGGCATCCATATCATCATTGTATCCACGTATTACCTGACCCGACTCGGCTAGAGAGGTTTTAATACGGTCTGTGATAGTAACCATTTCACCTGGCTCCATATCACCCACCTTGAAACCTTCCTTCTCAAGATTAGCAAAATCTTCTTCTGACATGGTGTTAGACATAACAACCATATAATTCTTCCAAAGAGTACTGTCTGGTATGTTAATCATAGATTTCTCCATACCCTCAGTTTCCATGCCCATACCAACCTGACCTGCAGACATCATAGCAGCATCACCAAACTGTGCTCCTGTACTTTTGCTGATGTTTTTAGAATATGTATATTTCTCGTAATCATTATTGATATAGCTTGTCTGGTTATATGTATTCTCGCCTATCTGTATATTCATGCACTATCTCTCCAGAAATTCATTTGAAATATCTATTATATATTTCGGCTAGAAATCAAAAAACTCAAGATAGAAAATGACTTTTTTGATTTTCTATCTTGAGTTAAAAGCGTAATATTATCTTTTTTAATAGATCTCTTATTTAAAGAATTTACCTAAAATATCTCCTGCATTATCAAGACTAACCTTGGCCTTAACACCGTCGACAATCTTCTTAACCTGATCATCTGGAAGGTCTACTCCAATTACTCCCTCTACTGCCTTAACTGGGTTCTTGGAAAGCTCAGCCTTGAATTTCTCATCCTTCTTAGCCTTGTCTACAAGTTCTGTAACCTTTGCCTTAATATCTAAATCCATTTTAAAATCCTCCTAAAAATTAATCTGATTAAATCTATACTATTAATCGGCTACAAGCCGGATATAATTAACTGCTATGGAAAAATTCATATATCGCCGAAGCTGCATTGCTAGGAAGTCCTGCTTTGTCCATAAGCATTTTTACGCTGGCACCACGTATTTCTTCAATTGATGTAAATGCCTTCATAAGAGCTCTACGTCTGCTTGGTCCTACTCCTGGAATATCATCTAGCACAGAATGAACCTGGTCTTTGGTTCGTAGTGACCTGTGATATTCTATGGCAAATCTATGAGCCTCATCCTGTACACGTGTTACCAGCTTGAAGCCTTCACTATGAGTATCAACAGGTATTTCGATATTGTTAAAGTACACTCCTCTGGTCCTATGATTGTCATCTTTGACCATACCTGCTACTGGCAAATCGATGCCAAGCTCCCCTAATACTTCCAGTGCAATATTAACCTGACCACGTCCACCATCCATAAGTAGTAAATCAGGAAACTTAACAAATGAGCTTTTTTTTAATGAATTATCTTTCATTTCCTCAAGTCCGTGAGTAAATCGTCTGGTTAATGCTTCCTTCATGCAGGCGTAATCGTCTGGACCTGTGACTGATTTAATCTTGAACTTTCGATAATCGCTTTTCCTTGGCTTACCATCCTCGAATACAACCATGGAAGCAACATTTTCGAATCCGCTTGTATTGGATATATCAAATGCTTCCATACGCCTTATTCCGACTAGTCCAAGCCACTCTTCTATTTCTTTAACAGCTCCAATTGTTCGAAGCTCTTCTCTTTTAATCTTCTCTTTGTCCTGATCAAGAAGAATACGAGCATTCTTAGAAGCCAGCTCAACTAACTTCTCCTTCTGACCAATCTTTGGAGTACGAATATATACTCTGCTACCCTTTTTATCTGTGAGCCACTCTTCTATAATCTCTCGGTCCTCTGGTTCCTGTGGCACCATAATCTCATGAGGAATCCATGGCGTACCCGAATAGAACTGCTTAATGAATTCGGAAATAGTATGATTACCCTCTACGCCCTGCGCCTCTTCGCCCTCGGACATATGGAAGTGTTCACGTCCAACCATGCGTCCTGCACGTACAAAAAATACCTGAACCACTGTATCCGAGTCATCTTCTGCAATTCCTATGATATCTTTATCATCAAGTGATGCATCCTCTATCTTCTGTTTTTCAGCTATGGCCTGCACACTCTTAAGAAGATCCCTGTATTTGGCAGCCTCTTCAAATTCCATTGCCTCAGAAAGCTCGTTCATTTTGGACTTTAGATCACGTATTATCTCGCCAAAATTGCCACCTAGAAAATCCAGCGCTTTGCTAACTCTCACTCCATATTCTTCGGTTGATACCTTGCCCTGACACGGACCACAGCACTGACCTATATGGTAATTAAGACAATATCTGTCCTTAGGATTGTCTGGTCCCACCTCATCAAGAGCTTTGTTGCATGTTCGAAGTAGGCACACTTTGCTAATGAGCTCTATAACATCCCTGACTGCCTGACCACTTGTATATGGCCCAAAATATCTGGACTTATCCTTTTTCATTTGGCGAACCATCAGAAGTCTTGGATATCTTTCACCCATAGTAACCTTGATATATGGATATGTTTTATCATCCATAAGCATCGTATTGTACTTGGGTCTATGTTCTTTAATGAGATTGTTTTCAAGAACCAGCGCTTCAAGCTCTGAATCGGTCACGATATACTCAAACCTGACAATCAGACTAACCATCTTGTCGATTTTGGGACCTCGACCTATGTTTTCACGAAAATAAGACCGCACTCTGTTGAACAGATTGACGGCCTTACCAACATAAATAATCGTATCATGCTTGTCATGCATGATATAAACGCCTGGTTTTTTCGGAAGCTTTTTAAGTTCTTCCTGAATATCAAAGTCTATCATATAAAACTATCGAAGTGTTGCCAGCTTCTTCTCAAGAAGCTCTGGATTGGAAGCAAATGAAAGTGCTGTTTTTTCAGTGATTCTGCCTTCTTTGTATAGATTCAGAATACTTGTATCCATAAGAATCATACCGTCGGCGGCTGATGCAGCTATTATACCATCGAGCTGGTGAATCTTGGATTCACGAATCATATTTCGAATGGCTGGAGTAAGTGTCATAATCTCAAAAGCAGGAACTATACCTCCATCCACTGTTGGAAGAAGCTGCTGAGAAACTACGGCACGTAAGACCATTGAAAGCTGAATGGCTATCTGATGCTGTTGACTAGGTGGAAACGCATCTATTATACGGTCAATTGTATTGCTTGCACCAATTGTATGAAGTGTCGAGAATATAAGATGACCTGTTTCAGCCGCAGTCATAGCAGTACTAATAGTATCATAATCACGCATCTCACCAAGAAGAATTACATCCGGACTCTGGCGAAGTGATGCTCGTATTGCTGTAAGATAGCTATCTGTATCAGTAATAACCTCACGCTGACTTACAATACTCTTTTTATGGCTGTGAAGATACTCAAGCGGATCCTCAAGTGTAATAATATGAGATTCTCGCGTTGAATTAATTCTGTCAATAAGGCATGCAAGAGTAGTGGACTTACCACTTCCTGCTGGTCCAGTAATTAATACAAATCCTTTTTTATGATCGGCAAATCGAAGTATTCCCTCTGGAATACCAAGGTCTGCAGGATTAGGTATGCTAAAATTAATAATACGAATAACTGCTGCCAGCGAACCTCTTTGACGATATGCATTAATTCTAAAACGCGCTACACCTGGAAGAGCAAATGAGAAATCATCATCTCCATCACTGGTAAGAAGCTTCATATCTCTATCGTCTGCAAGCTTGTAAATATTGGACACAATTTCGGTAGTGTCCTGAGGCATAAGTCTGTCACCTTCATTAACCAACTTGCCATTACGCTTATATGATAAAGGCAAACCTGCAACTATAAATACATCCGATGCCCCCTTATTAGTTACTTCTGTTAGTGTTGTAACAATATCCATAACCCTCTATAACCTCCAAAAAAGTTAAAATAACAAATTCAGACCTTCACCTTCTGATTCATCAATGCTAATACCTGCATTAATATTAGCCGATGTACTCCATTTGGTTACTCTAAATGGATTCTTATCATCTCCTGTATAAATCAAAGAAACATATAGTGAGCGATTCTCATCAATGCTCTCAACATAATCAAAAGTAGCTCCAGGTCCATATAGACTGGTTAGGTCTATTTCAGATATACGCTTTTCCATACGTGAACATGCATCATAATATGCACGCACCGACTCACTGGCTGTCAATGATTTATTGTAATCAGCCTTTGATGTTACATACGAAAGTGCTGCAAAGGTAATTAGACAGAATAGAACAAACACAACTAATACCATGGATGTTCCTATTCCGAGTCCTCCGTTTTTCTTTTTCTTAAGCCTTTTAGTAAATGTCCCTCTAGTTGTCATAGGTCACCACCTCAAGTTTCATTTCGTAGATATTTTCTTTATTATGATTATACATAATCATATCAATATCCCGAAGCTTGCTTTCTTTATTGCTTTCTTTATCGCTTACACTTATTTCTAATAAATATGCATAGCTTGTATAGTTACAAATATTGAAGTTCCCATCAAAATATAAACATAACACATCGCTAGCAAGCACATAATCACTGTAATACTGGCTAACCGCAGCAATATCACCATTATTTAACAAAAGTTGATCGGCTGCACTTGATACTAACATACTCGATCTTTCAAGTATCTCACTTTCGTTATTCATACGATAGCTCTGTACAAACAACTGTATACACACAGAGCCTACTAGCATAAATAACAGTATCGATATGATAATCTCCATAAGAACTACTGATGATCTTGACCTATCATATTCTCTTGCAGTATCTCTGCTTGTTTTGGTCTTAGTGACCTTTTTTTCTAATAAATTACGACTCATTATTTTATCCTATACTAGAATATACTGATACATAAAAATCAGTTGTTATTTCATCCCCTACTACATAAAAATGAAGCATATTGTCACTGGTCTTCTCTATAGTAAAAGAATCCATAGCCATAATCTTAGCTCCATCCTGATAATTAAAATCAAAGCTGTCTAAAGCTGTCATCTCCTGAAGATAACCATCCTTCAGGTAAAGGTATGTATTAGTCTTATTATCATCTGACTGACTAGATAATATAATAAGATTATCTTCAACACGAATACCACCAACATAATCATGTCCTGCAATTTTGTTTCGGAGATAAAGATTGGCAGTTCTAAGCTCATAATTGCTTTCCATGGTATTCTCGGCTTTTTTGTATATCATAGAACCGAAAATTACAGTAAATACACTTGTAATCATAAGAACAAGAAAGAGCGATAATATGAAAAACTGATCTAAAATAGATTTATTTCTTTTTTCCATAAGCTATTGGCCTCCTTTATCGATGATGATATAGGTAGGCATAGTATTGCTTCCCATTCTTTCATAATTGATTATGAATCTGTCATGATTATAGGTCAGTCCATAATTTTCTTCCATATAAGCAATGCTAGGTGGATAGAATCCCTCCAGGGAATAACAGTATATTATATCCTTCTCTATTGCGTTCTGAAGAGATACTTTCTCGTCAAAATAATTACTTCCTGATACCCCTTGAACAGCTATGATAAATAGGATTACTACTACGATACAACCTATTAATGGTATATTGACTGATTCCTTTATTCTATTAGCCAGACTAGTTTGGTTAAATCTATTCACAGGCTACTCCTCTAGATAATAGTTGTCATAATAGCCATAAGTGGCAGCATGACTGACAGTAGTATAAGACATACTATGGTTGATAATGCGATAACAAGCGATGGCTCAAGAAAGGCTATGAGCTTATTGATTCTTTCACTTACAATATGCTCATATTCATCAGCAATATTCTCTAAAACTCTATCAAGAGCACCTGTTCTATCACCTATCATAATCATTCTTGAATAAATACTAGAGAAGATACCTGCCTCATGAAGCGATGCTGAAAGTGACTTGCCCTCCTCTGAAAGTGCCTTACACTTCTCTACCTTATTCTTCATGGCTTCATCATCTACAAGCTCAGATACAAGCTCCAGACTTTCTCCCATATCGCTACCTGCACTAATAGCAAGTGACATACCTGAGGCAACACGACCTGCAGCAATAGCTTCCTTGATTTTCTTAGAGCCAATAAAGAAACCAAATGTTTTGGCCAGGAATTTTCTTCCGCCCTCTGTTCTACTACCTATGAAGTAAAGAGCAGCAACAACAATGAAGAGAACTGCTAGAACTATAGAATACTTGCTGATAGTAAGTCCAAAATTCATCATTACTCTTGAAAAACCTGTTAATTCGCTACCAAGCTGAATGAAAACATTGTTAAATATAGGAAGTACCTTAACAACAAGAACTATTATAACCACCAACATCATAGCTACTATGATAAATGGATATGTTACTGCATTACGTATTGTTTCGGCAATATTATATTCACGTGAATAATGAAATGCCAATGACTTCATGACTTCATCAAGCTTACCAGTTTTCTCACCAAGCTGAATCATATCAAGCGCATACTTTGGAAAAGCATTACTTGCGCTTACAGCATTATAAAAAGATTCACCTGCTTCACATTTTTCATTGATTGCTTCCAGTACCTCACGGCCTTCCTTGTTTTCGGTGTCCTCTAACATAATAGAGATACCTTCCATGGGTGTGATACCAGCTTCTATGATCATTGACATCTGATCACAGAAAAATGCCATCTCCTCATTATTTAATACACGTTTACTCATAATTCTCTCTCCCTAATATTTATATAAAGTAACGTAATTACTTCCATTACCAATAAATTGTTCAAATGCATCCTTATCCGAATTGGCTGCAAAGGTTGGATCCATAAGTGTCCAGCTTGAACCATCGAATTGCATCATTCCATCTATCCAGCCAATATCTGTTATGTAGGTACTTATCCATGCATGATATGCCTGACCTGCATATCCAACTTCAAGCCTTGTTGGAATGCCCTGACTTCGTAGCATTGTTGACATCACTGCTGCATAATCAAAGCATATTCCTTTTCCAGATGCAAGAACATTATCAACTGATGGTATATATCCACTGGATACTGTCGATGCCAGCTCATAATCATATGTTATATTGTCTTTTATATACTGATATACTGCATTAACTACTTCAAGATCGCAACTGCAGCCTGCTGCAAGCTCACTACCCTTGGCAACTGTTGCAGATGCCGAATTGAAATTCACATACATATTAGGATACAAATATGGTCCAAATCCATTATTTACTGTAAGCGTGGCAGTGCCGGTATACGCTATCGCATACTCTGTTCCACTAATATTCTCATAGCAGCCGATGCTATAGCCACCATTTCCTGCTGTGATAGGGATAATATCAACATTATTATCAAGATCATACGTATATGTAACTCCGTCCGGCCCTGTCATTTGGAACTTGACCTTACCATTGGTTCCTTTATACTGAACTCCTATATAACCTTCGCCGGAATTACTAAGATCCACACTAACAAGCTCGTTGCCTATAACATTCGTTCCTGGACAGGTCGGTGTAAGAACTATCGGCGTATTATTGCGATATACAATGTTAGTATCAGTTTCTGGCACAGGTTGATTATCATTAATAATATCACCCGACTCTGCAACCAGATTATCTTCTAGATGAACTGATGAATCGGAAATGTCTTTATCAGTCTGATCATTGTCAGTCTCTTTATTCTCAACTTCTTTATTCTCAGCTTTTTTATTCTCGTCTGCAACATTCGAATCGGTATTGTCTGCTAGGGAATCAGACTCATCCCCACTAGCTTCGCTACCTTCTTTTGTGTCAGTCGTAGAATTATTGTTTTCTCTGGAACTGCTTTCGGCCGAAACAATAGTAACACCCTCGGAATTAATGTTGCTGCCATTTTGACAGGCAACAGTCGAGGCTGCTAGAAATAATCCCAATATTAATATATGTAATTGTCGCATAACCCTCTTTTTTTTCAATGCGAATCACCCCACATATTTTCAATATAATTATATAGTAAAAAACTATAAATTAAAATGGGACGAAGGTACAAAAAAGGGACCTCTTATATGTAAGAAGTCCCTTAAAAAAACCATTTTCTGACTATTTTTTTCCTGAAGTTTTTGCATGAAGAATCATTCTACTATTACCCGTCGAATACTCACATGTCACAAGTGTTAGTATTACATCATCCTCACTAACCTCTACGCCCATGTCGTATAGCGACCTGGACTTTAGATGCTCTATAACCTGAGCCTTATTCATCCCTTCAGTTTCCTTCTCGAGCGCATCTATCTCCTTAACTGGCAAATAGTAGGCCGAGAATATCTCATATCTACGATCTCCATCTTCGGTGAATATATATACCGCAGGATATTCCTTGTAAAATTCCTCGTTCTTATAATCCACGAATTTCCAAAACATCGTATTATTTTTCATATGATGTCCATAAATAGCTGTATCACTATTGATAAACTTGTCATCAAGTGCTTCTGTATACACACAGCCATACGGACTTTGTTTTTTATTGAAGTCATGCTTCAAATAGTACTGACTATCACTACTTTCAACAATTGGTAGATTTATTGCTCCACCACATGCATATATCCATCCGATACAATCAGAGTTTTGCTCCTTTAGTGAATCGAAGTCTATATACATATAATAAGCATCCTGACCATCACGATCATTCATCCAATCAGCTCTAGGATCAACCTGAGCCATAGCCTCTGCATCTGATATTTCATCGGAAGGCACTGGTGTAGATGGCTGAATCGTAACTGCCTGCTCAATTATAGTTGTGTATGTCTCGCCCTGTTTGTAATGAAGCTTTTTCAAGACTGTATATACAACCATGGCGATAATACACGACGCTGCTAAAAGCAGTAATAATACTGTTAAAAATTTCCTTTTATCCAAAGACTCTTTTGTCTTCATGATAATTAGTCTTCCTTCTTTCTTCCAAGAAGCGCTGCACCAATAAGAGAAATTGCAGCTATCAAGCTAAGGACAGCATATACAAATCCTTCATTAGCAAACTCATCACCTGTAAGGTTACCTGTATTAACATCACCTGCCATAGTAACATTTCCAGCAAGAGGAGTCTTGTTATCATTGATTGTTACTGTTGCCTTCTTACCAGGAGTCTTAGGTGGCACCTGAGGAGGGTTAGCTGGTGGGTTATTACGTGTTGGCGGATTCTTTGGTGGATCCTGTGGTGTTGGTGGGTTGCTTGGTGGGTCACTAGGTGGTGTGTTCTTTGGTGGATTCTTTGGTGGGTTCTTAGGTGGATTACTTGGTGGGTTCTCTGGTGGATTGCCCGGTGGTGTAATAGGGTCACCTAAGTCTACTAATAAAATCCAGTTATCAGGCTCATTATAAACTACTGAACCGTCATCATTTCTCTTTGTTGACTCATACTTAATGATACCATTCTCAACTCTAAACGCTATAGGATCAGCCTTGTGGTATACATACTCTGTTGATATAGGAGCTTCTGTCTCCTCAAGTACATATAATCCGTTTGGTAATCCCCAGAACTGAATTGGTGTTGCACCATTTCCTGTTGATTCCCATGAAATATATAACTCATCATCACTAAGTACTGACTCACCATTTGTTGTATATACATTAGTAAGCTTTGTTACTCCATCAGCATTGTGAATCTGTAACTTAGCACCTGCGAGTGAATCACCTGCAAGACTAATGCTCTTCTTATCGAACGATACCATTGTAGTAGCATCATCAATCATTGTAATAACATTGTGTGGCTCAGCTACTATAGCACTTGTCTGAATCTTCTTGTCAGTATTAGCTGTCTTAGCCACCTTACCATCAACTATCTGGAACTCAATTGTTGTAGCTATATCATAACCACTTGGAGCAGCTGTTTCAGTCATTACATATGTACCATCAGGAAGTCCTGCAAGTACTAACTGCTTATCTGAGCTGATCCATGAAATGCTTCTGCCATCCTTTGTAATGTCCTGACCTGAAGTAGAAACTACCTTTTCAGCATCATAACCCTTAACATCTGGTAAAGCTTCTACAGTAATCTCAGCTCCAACAAGCTCGCTACCACCCATGATTGCTTTCTTAGAGAAAGTAACATCAGTTGTAGGAACTGGCTTCTCTACTGCATCGAACATTACGATAAGGTTCTGCTCTGGATTAGACAACTTGTATGTTTCTTCAAGTCCTGCCTCCTCACCAGTAAGTGTCATTGTTCCATTTTCATTCACTGTAAATGTTACATCACTTGAGATTACATATCCCTCAAGCTTAGCAGTTTCTGTCAATGTATATGATCCTACCGGAAGCTTTGTAAGTACAAGTGGCTCCTCACCACTCTTCCATGTGATTACTCCATCAGTATTGTCAAAGTCATAAGCTACCTTATCAGCTTCATCCTTTGTTGTTACCTTACTTAAGTCTGCATCGCTGCTTGTAAGCTTAAGTGATGCATCTGGAAGCTCTGAATAAGAAGCATCTCCTGGCTTAAGTGTCTGCTTTGAGAATGTTCCTTCTACTTCTGTTGGCTTCTTCTCTACTGCATCAAACATTACGATGAGGTTC